>NZ_JAVFVX010000255.1:0-3088 GCF_033441795.1 Streptomyces sp. ADMS
CTGGCGACAACCCGAGCAGAACCGATCACAACCTCAAGATCTGAGGCTGTAGTACCAGGCCTGGCGCTGGGTCCGCGTGGCACTCGCCGACCACTGGGACATCGCGGGAGCCGGCTGCGAGAGCGGGATCCTGGGAGCGGGAGCCGGCAACCCGGCTTTCGTCATGATGCCGCTGAACGCCGATGTCGCCGTAAAGGGCGGCTACTACCAGGACGGCATCGGCGCGAGCGCCCTCCGGCATCCCGGGCGCGTTCCCGAACTGCACGACCACGCCCGCCGCGTCGCCTTCGAGTTCGACTGGCTGGAGGGCGAGCAACGGCGGTGGGCCGAACGCCGGCTCGGGTACGTGACCGCGGAGAACGCCCGCTAGGACGCCCTGGACCCATGACTACGAACGGGGTGGACCGGGGTCCGGCAAAGCGCTCAGACGGGCGGACAGCCCACGCGCGCCGGCCTGCGGCATGCAGTGCGTGTACGTCCGGAGCGTGAACGCCGGATCGGAGTGCCCCAGCCACTTCGCGAGCGACACGATCGACTCACCGGCTTCGAGCATCACCGAGGCGTACGTGTGACGCAGGCCGTGGAAGCCGTGCCCGCGGCTGGACTCCCAGGCACGCGACGGCTTCTCGCCCGGAAGGAGAAGCGGGCGGACAGTTCACGATTCGCTCGGCCCAGGGCGAGAGAGAGCGAATGAGGACCGGTGACCCGGGGGAAGCCGGGAAGGCCGGTGACGACCGAAGTCCATAACCGGCCTTCTAAATCAGCCAAACTGATCACCGCCAGCCACTGCGCACCGATGAAATGCGGCCAGGATCCCACTCAAGCCACTCCGAATTGTCCTGGACGCCCGGTCAGATTCCGCAAACTGGCTCTGATTCGCCTGGACTTCACGTTCACCTAGCTGGTAACGCACTCCAGCCCACGCACTCTCGGACCATTTTCTCCGGCAACTGTACAGACAGCCTACAGATTCCGTACAGTAGCGCCGACGCAGAATGGAAACACACGCTGCGCGGGGTGGAAACTCGCATGCCGCGTATCCGTGAATCCACGTGAACCCGGAACGCGAGGGGGATTTCGATATCCGTTCCGGGAATAAAATCTGCCCAGCTCTCCTTCTTTCCGGTGGCGATGGAGTATCCGCGGCAGCACGCCGGTTCGTCCTTTGAGTCCAAGCTGAATCCGAGGGGAAGCAATTGCTCGAAACTGGCAAGTCCGAGAATGAGGCCACACCCGCCGCCCCACATCTGACCACGGCGGACGAGGTCGGCAGATGGCTCGGTTACGCGCCCGAGAGCGTCGATGCCGCTCTGTCCGGCAGCGAGCGCGGGCAGGTTCTGAGCGAGGTGGCCGGTATCAACAAGGCCGCGACCGCGGGGGACAAGGGCGCGCTGTACCCGCAGCACTGTGTTCTCGACCGTACGTGCCAGCTGTACACGGGATTCCGCAACGGCAAGGCTCAGAAGGCTTTGTCGTCGCATACGAAACAGCCCGGTCGCTCGAAGCGGCCACCATGGAGTCCCAGGACCGGTTGATATGCGGGAGCCGGTCATGGACGGCCGCTTCGACGTTCTGCTCGCCAAGATGCAGGTGGGAACCGCCGATGCGGTGAAGACGGAGATCGCGGCCAGCTTCTGGGACGAGATGGGCAATGGCGACCACGCCCAGGTCCACGCGCACCTCTTCAACGTGCCATCGCCCGCGGCATCCTGTGGCGGCGCAACTCCTCGGCCCAGTACCTGGACGAGGTATGCCGTCCGCACTCGTCTGACGCCAACCCATCCGCCCACCACACAAGGAGGGGAAGCCATGCCGCTCGGCAGCCAGGGTTTCGCCGTCATCCAACTGCCGGAGACCTCACCGGACATCCTGCCCAGCTATGACGACTGCCCGGTCGACGAGTTCATGGGAAACGGCACTCGTTTCAAACGGTTCTCGCAGTACCGGCTCAGCCCGGCAGGCAGCGACGGGTGGTCGTTCGAGCGGCTCCCGCACCGGGACTACACGACTTTCAAGAAGTTCGACTCTGCCGGTTGCGGCATACGTCGTATCGATGAGCCGATCAAGGTGGACTTCACCCCGCTGATCGAGGTCGGCGCCCGTGAACTCGGCCTCGACCGGTCCGAGGACTGGCAGATCAACGTCCACCAGAACCGGACGCGCGCCGACGGAGGCGGACCCGGGCCGCTCACCCCCGCGGGGGTTCACCACGACGGCCACGAGTTCGTGATGATCGCGATCCTGAACAAACTGAACGTGGCGGGCGGCACCACCCGGCTGTGGACCCCCGACGCGGACGATCCCCTCTGGACCGACACCCTCGAGCCCGGCCAGGCGGTCCTGTGGGACGACCGGGCGCTGGCCCATGACGTCACCGCCGTGCTCTCCGCCGACGGCGGCCGGGGGCACCGGGACATCCTCATCGTCGCGTTCTCCCGCTGGGCGGAGAAGTGGTACGGCGACGATCACTACGCCGCGGCACTCACCGAGCAGTAGGCACCGCAGAGGCAGCCGGGCGCGGTGCCGCGCCGAGGCGTACCACGGCGCGGCACCGCGCCCACCAGCCGAGGGAGACGGTCGTGACCGACGTGTACAAGTACCAGGCGGCGGGAAACGACTACCTGGTGACCGAGCCCCGTCACACCGACTTCGCTGTGTCCCCCGAAACGACCGGCTGCTCCACGGCCGGCACCGCGATCGGGGCGGACGGTGTCCTGGACGGGCCGCTGGACGACGCCCCCGACCGGGCGTCCCAGTACCTCTCCGCCCAGTACAACTCGACGGTTCCGGCTGCGCCGGGAGCGGACGGCCTGCGGATGTTCGCCCTCCGCCTCGCCGAAAGGCTGCACGGCGGCGGCGCGCTCGGAGGCCCCGTCGGAGGTCTTCTCGCCGCGGTCGTGGGGCTGCGGGGTGCGCTGTGGATCGCGGGCCTGCCCTCCGGCGCGACGCTGGTTCCGATCATCCCGTCCCCCGCAGGCAAACTGCGCGAGATGCCGACGGGGCCGGAGGACATCACCGTGTAGCCGGTCGGTCGTCGGTCGGTCAGTTGGTGACGGTCCAGGTGTCGCGGCCGGCGAGTAGTGCGGCG
>NZ_JAVFVX010000256.1:0-3078 GCF_033441795.1 Streptomyces sp. ADMS
GACCGGACAACGATCAGCACCGATCACCAGTCACAAGACCTGAGGCTGTAGTACTGGGACTCCCCGTCGTCGGAGTGGTCCTGTGCGATGTCGACGCCGACCAGGAATTCAGGCCGGCGTCGACGCCCGCGGAGAAGAGCCCGCTGTCGCGGGCCAGCAGCTCCCACTCCTGGTCGAAACGGCTTCCAAGGTCCTTCTCGTCGTGCGTGAGGACGAATTGGTGCCGACCGCTCTCGGTGCCGAGGTTCCCCATGAAACTGGCGATGTTGACGGGCGGCAGCTCGTCCCGCGTCTCCATGACCCCGCGGAAGACAAGTCCGGCAGCGGAGAGCTTGTCCAGCGCCTCCTGTGCCACGTCCATTCGGGTGCTTCCTTTCTTCTCTTCTCACAGCCGGAGGTTCACAGCCAAATGTTCACAACCGGTTCTCAGCGACGACGCCCGTAACGGTAGAGCGTCGGCCTGTTGTAGTCGTGGACTCCGTTTCTTGCGCGGGAACCACGCGACTGACCGGTCTGCAGATTCAGCATGACGCGCAGCTGGTTGTTCGCTGGCAGACCGATGTTCTCGCCGTCGAAGATGGGCGAGCCCACCCAGCTACCCAGGCCAGACACGTTGCTGAAGTTCCCGAAGTTGTCCGGACCGGGGTTCATCCGCTGCCGGGCACCTGGGTTGTTGGCCACCTCGCGGGCGAGCCTGTCGAGCTGCCTCGTCAGGTCCTGGTAATTGGCGAAGTGCGCATTCCGCGCGTCACTGCGCGCGTTGCGTGCCCTCTCGCTGTACGGATCGCCGTCGAACGCGGGGTTCTCCGGCGTCAGCCCGTCGCCCTCGTTGTCCCGGCTCGGACCACAGCCGTGGACGAGGGCGGAGGCACCTGCCGCCACGACGTAGTACGTGTGGACGTTGGAGACGGTCGGTTTGTGGACGGTGGCGCCCTGTGCCGTCCAGCGCTCGACCGAGCTGATCTGGACGTAGCTGCCCGAGCTGGTCCGCAGCCACTGACCGGACGTGAGATCGGTGGCTGCGATCCACTCGCCAACCCCGGGGACCCAGAAGGGCTGCCCGTCGGTCGCCGTGATCTCGGCGGTCACGCGTGGAGGCGGATTGCGATGTCCCCGAGCTCCTCCCGCAACACTCGACGAACGGTGCTCCACCTCGTATCCGCTCGGCAGCGTTGCGGGCCAGGAAACTGCCGGATACTGCACATGCAGGTGCGGCACGACTGATGGCAGGGTTCCGCTCATGACCGATACCCGGGAAGTGACCTGCCTTCCCTTCCAGAAGCGCGCCCTGTGGGTGTTCGTCTGGCTCGGGGCGGCCGGGGCGAGCCTGGCCGCGGTGCGCATGGCGTACTGGGGCAAGCTCCTGGACGTGTGGCTGGGCATCGGCCTGCTGCTCGCGCTGCTGGGCATCGCGGGGCTCCACGGGGTAACCGCCCGGGTGCGCGCCGATGCGTACGGCCTGCACGTCCGGACGCTGCTGCGCCGCCGGAGCGTGCCGTGGCGCGACATCGCCGACCTGCGCGTATACCTGCAGTACGGGCGCCACCAGGAGTTCCGCCGCGTCAGTCTGGTGCGGCGCGACGGGCACAAGCGGCTCCTGCCGCTGCCGGTGGACGGCGGGCACGGTTTTCCGGACTTCGACGCGGAACTGGACGCGCTCCGCGCGATGCACCGCCGTTACGGAGCCCCGGAGTCGAGCCATGTCCCCGTCATCTCGTACCGCACCGCCGGGCGTGGCACGGCCGTTTGGCTGATCCTGTGCGTGCTGTTGCTCGCGGGCGCGGGCGGGGCCGCGTGGTCCGTGCCGGGCACCGCGTCGTACGAACAGGAGTGGCAGGAAGCCACCCCGTGCACCGCCGGGACGCCAGCCACCGAGCGCCGGGAGTGCCTGACCACCCTGTCGGGTGTGATCGCGCGGACCGAGGCCGGCCAGTACAGGAACCCGAGTTGGCTGTACTTCACCGACGCCCGGCCGCTGACGCGACTCGGGGTCTCCCGGGAGGCCGCCCTGGGGTTCCAGCCCGGCGACAGCGTCGAACTGACCGTCTGGCGTCGCGACGTGATGGAGGTCGCCGGAGAGCGCCACGTGTGGCGCGAGCACGTATCCACCTCCGGGAGCCAGGCCGTCATCGCGGCCCTGTGCGCCCTCGCCGCGGGCTACGCCGGCGCCCGGGTGATGCTGCGCCTGCGCGGGCGGCGGCTGGCCGACGACGAGATCCTCCCGTCAGCCCTTCCCTTCGCGGGCGCGCTCGTGGGTACGGCCCTGTGGCTGCTGCCGCTCACCTACCGCCACCCCATGGCCCTGCCCACCTCACCCGGGACGATCACGTGGGCGGCTGTGGGCTCGCTGGCCACGATGGGCCTCTTCACCTGGGCCTGGCGCGCCACCCGCGTCCATACTCCCGGGGCGGCCGGAGCGGCCTCCGTGAAGGACGAGGAGGTGTTCCTGGCCGCGCGCTTCCTGGAGCACACCGACTACAACCCGCACGGTTTCGGCACCCACATCGTCCTCGGAAGCGGCCCGCCCGCGGTGACTCCACACCCCGGCCCGGGCCGGTTCGCGGCGCAACCGATACCGGTGGAACGGCTCACCGTGACGGACGTGCGGCGCGCCCGGGGCAGCGACGGCGACAGCGTCCCCAGAAGCTGGCACATCGCCGAACTCAACGACGCAGGCAACCCGGTCCGCCTCGCGGCCGCCCCGGCCAACCTGACCCGCATCATCCGCGAGCTACGCGCAGGGGCGTCGGCCGCGCGACTGGCGGGCGAGCCGACCTGACAGGAGCGGCCTCCCGGATCCAACCCGGTACTTGCGGTGGAGACCATCCTGAGCAGGGCTGCGATCCGAGCCGGTCAGAGACTCGATGGATGACTGGAAAGCCAGTCGTCATATCGATCACGCATCCGGTCCCGTTCCTCGGACGTGGCAAGGAAGACGTCGGCGCCACCGTCGTACGGTAAGCATTCGCGGCCGAGGCCGAGCAGTCGAAACGGTAGACTCTGCTGCGCAATTCCTCGGGGCTGCTGGACTGCACTCCGCGACCTGCGGCGACGCGGCCGTGCTCGGTGCTCCGGGCG
>NZ_JAVFVX010000257.1:0-3067 GCF_033441795.1 Streptomyces sp. ADMS
ACGACCACCTTCCGGTACACCACGGAAGCCGTCACGCTCGGCGGCACCGAGATCCCGGCCGGTGTCCCTGTGCTGGTCGCTCTTGGAGCGGCCAACCGCGATCCGGAGCGGTTCCCGTCACCAGACCAGCTCAACCTGGATCGGGATGCCGCCGGGCATCTCGGCTTCGGCCACGGCATCCACCGCTGCGTCGGCGCTCCCCTGGCCAAGGCCGAAGCCGACATCGCCCTGCGTGCGGTCCTGACCCGGTTCCCTCAGTTCCGGCTCGCCCTACTGCCCGATCAACTGCAGTGGCGACGCACCCGCCTGGTGCGCGGACTGGCCTCGCTACCCGTCCTGACGTAGCCGTCGAGTTCATAACCAGCAAACAGCCAATCGGCCGCCGGAGTCAGCTCCGGCGGCCCTTCCTGTGGCGCAGCGGGAGGCCGAGGTCGTTACCGAGCCGTCGACGCAGGGGGGACGAGCCGGTCCTGCTCGGGGGTGGCCGCATTACGACTGGGCTGGTCGGTGCCAGATCCAGCGGCGGTATGTCCGCGGCCTGGCGGAGCAGGTCGAGTAGTCGGTTCAAGCCGCGTTGGTCCCTGCGGCAGTCGGCAGCGCTCGCCGTCGCCCCAGACGACTCGCCTGCGCAGCGCGCCGGACTCGGCGAGCCGTACGGACGTCCTGCCGCAGGGCCTCGCCGGCGGGCAGCCGTCGCGGGTTGCGCCGTGCCGCGCTCGCAAGCGCGGAGAGATGCGACCGACCTGCTGCAGGTCCCCTCCGAGCACCTCCGCCAGAGGTCTTCAGTTCTTGTTGAGTGACCGTGTAACCCCCGCGACGACCGCAGTCGTCAGCACCCAACCACTTGCGATCAGGACGTAGGCCAGCGACTGCGCCCCACTTCCTGTCCAGTACCAGGCGCTGCGCTGGCCAAGGCCACCGATGGGGATGAGCAGGTCGAGGGTGTAGACGAAGGCGTTGAACGGCGGCCCCTGACCGGGCTGGATCGGCTTGGGTGAGGATGCCGTGCTGAAGGTGGTGGTGCCCAGGATGGTCAGAGCCAGGATCCATAGCCCCGCGAGCCAGGGGCGGTAGCCGTACCCGACGGTGCCATCCAGCAGATGGCCCCAGGCTCGACCGGCAGGGCGCAGAGTGCTGCGGTAGTGCCGCTGTTTGGCCAGGAGCACGCGGCGCGCGTCTTCGTCGTGGCCGACCTGTCGGTACCAGCTCGCCAACTGTTCGTACGGTTGTGGGGCGTAGCCGGGCTCACGGCGGATCCACGCCACGCGGAGGACGGCCTTGTTGCCGTGCATGCCGTCCGTGGGCTGGAGGGAGTCGTAGACGAAACCCTCCAGCCTGACGACGTCGGGCCAGGAGCCCTCAGCGTCGTGCACAACCGCGACCCGAGCGCCTTGAAGATCTACTGCCCCGGAGGGCGGCGTGGCAGGGGTGAAGTGGAGATCACCGGCCTGCATGCGCGAGCAGTCGAGGTCCGCACCGTCCAGGACTGCGCCGTCAAAGTCCAGTCGATCCGCGATCTGTGCGCTTCGCAGCCGTATGGTGCCCTGCGCGGCGAATCCTCTGGAGAGGTTCACGGTGTCGACGATGGCGTTGTTTGCAGCCAGTGCCACTTGGCCGGGGTTGTCGATCCTGGCGCCGTCCAGGAACAGGCCGCCAGGCAAGTGCGCTCCCGGCAGCCGAATTCCGCCCCGTACGCTCAGGTCACGGCAGAACATCCCGCCCTCCATGACCAGGCCGCCGGCGAACACTGCCCAGCCCCCGGGTTCCGACAACGATGCACTGGTCAACACCAGGCCGCCGGTCACGTGGGCGTTCCTCAGAGACAGCCTGCCGTCGATGGTGGACCGCCGCAGATCAAGTCGGCCTTCGACCCGGGCCATTCCGGCGTCGAGGGCAGGCAGCCGGCAGTCGACAAACGCGACGGTCCGGGTCACGGCTTCATAGAGGCTCGGAGGCTCGTCGAACGAGCAGTTTTCGAGCCGGAACATGTGCTCGATCTGGGCCCCGGCAAGGTCAAGGCGGCCGGTGATGCGCGCGCCAGACACGCGCAGAGCAGCGATGGCACCGGACTGCCCGGAGTTTCCGCCCAACAGCAGGGCAGTCAGCACGGCGGCCCGAACCTCGGTCTCGGGCTCCGGGTGCTCACCTTGTTCTCCGTCACTGTCGGCAGCGCCCGAGCGCAGCTCTACCAGGCGCCCCTCGGGGAAGGCATCCCACAACTCGCGCTCGGCGTCAGTGAATTCCTCGTACGACAGCATCCGAGCAGGGTAACGGCGAGGCTGAATGGGACCTGATGATCCTGGACACCGAAGTCGTCGGATGACGCCCATGAAGCGGTTTTCTCGTGACACCGCCCGCCACCCCCGCCAGGCCGCGGTTTCCTGGCTTGGGCTGTTGCGCCGCACCGCCTCGTACGCCACCAGCAGCGACGCTCCCGCCGGATCCCTCCAACTGCCGGGTGCACAGTTCGACCGTCTCGGCGTCAGAGCCCTGGGGAGCGGGTCGAGGCCGACGGCTGGGTGGGCCGTGCGTTCGACCGGCGCGACAGTCGGGCGAGACTTCCCGGTCAGCCAGAGCTTCCTGCACGGCGTGCGGTAGGGCGCGGACTGACCGCGCTTCCAGTCCTTACCTAAGGGCTGACCCGTAACTGCTGGTCACGGGCCAGCCCTTAGGTGAGCGGCTGGCGCAGTCTCGTTGACATTCCTCTGGTGATATCACCAGAGGAATAGGGAGTCGGGCTGCCTGTGCCCGATGGTGGTCATCCGCCACTTGCCGGGCTCTTTCCGGATCTCCCGGTTGCCCTGCGGGGCTGCCCGGTGAGGTCGGCGAGCGATCCGTTCACTTATAGGAGATCGCGTTGGCGCCCTAGCTCCTGCCCATCGAGAGGTTCCAGCTATGTCTCGCCCGCTCGAAGAATCGCCCTACGCGTTCACCGTCCCGCCTCTGGTCGAAGCGGTGCCAGCAGCACGGGACCGCGTTGCGGACCGCGCTCGGCGGCTTGGGCTGAGTCTGGGCGAGGAACTGATCCACGACTTGAAGCTGCTCACCGGGGAACTGGTCGCGAACT
>NZ_JAVFVX010000258.1:0-1082 GCF_033441795.1 Streptomyces sp. ADMS
GTCGGTCGGTCAGTTGGTGACGGTCCAGGTGTCGCGGCCGGCGAGTAGTGCGGCGAGGTCGCCTTTGCCGTTCTGGTCGATGGCGGTGTCGAGTTGGTCGGCCATCTGGGTGTCGTAGACGGGCCGGTCGACGGAGCGCAGGACGCCGATGGGGGTGTGGTGGAGGGTGTCGGGGTCGGCGAGGCGGGAGAGTGCGAAGGCGGTGGTCGGGGAGGTGGAGTGCGCGTCGTGCACGAGTACGTCGGCCTCGTTGCCGGCGGTGACGGTGATCACCTTCAGGTCGCCGGTGACCCGGTCCCGTACGACGCCCTTGGAGTTGTCGGCGCCGAAGCGGATCGGCTGTCCGTGCTCCAGCCGGATCACCGCTTCCTCGGCCTGTTGCCTGTCCTTGAGGACTTCGAAGGCGCCGTCGTTGAAGATGTTGCAGTTCTGGTAGATCTCGACGAGGGCGGTGCCGGGGTGGGCGGCGGCTTCGCGCAGGACGCCGGTGAGGTGTTTGCGGTCGGAGTCGACGGTGCGGGCGACGAAGGACGCCTCGGCGCCGATGGCGAGGGAGACCGGGTTGAAGGGTGCGTCGAGGGATCCCATGGGCGTGGACTTGGTGATCTTGCCGACCTCGCTGGTGGGCGAGTACTGGCCCTTGGTGAGGCCGTAGATCCGGTTGTTGAAGAGCAGGATCTTGAGGTTGACGTTGCGGCGCAGGGCGTGGATGAGGTGGTTGCCGCCGATGGAGAGTGCGTCGCCGTCACCGGTGACGACCCAGACGGACAGGTCGCGGCGGCTGGAGGCGAGTCCGGAGGCGATGGCGGGGGCGCGGCCGTGGATGGAGTGCATCCCGTAGGTGTTCATGTAGTAGGGGAAGCGGGAGGAGCAGCCGATGCCGGAGACGAAGACGATGTTCTCCTTCGCCAGGCCGAGTTCGGGCATGAAGCCCTGGACGGCGGCGAGGATCGCGTAGTCGCCGCAGCCGGGGCACCAGCGCACCTCCTGGTCGGACTTGAAGTCCTTCATGGACTGCCTGGCCTCGGCCTTGGGCACCAGTGTGAGTGCCTCGACCGTGCCGGTGCCGGTGCCGGTGCCGG
>NZ_JAVFVX010000258.1:1182-3061 GCF_033441795.1 Streptomyces sp. ADMS
CGGTGGTGGCGGTGGTGGTGGTGGCTTCCGTGTGCGTCTCAGCCATCGATGGCCTCCTTGAGAGCCGTGGCGAGCTGTTCGGCTTTGAACGGCATGCCGTTGACCTGGTTGTAGGAGCGGGCGTCCACCAGGTACTTCGCCCGGATCAGTGTGGCGAGCTGCCCGAGGTTCATCTCGGGGATCACGATCTTGTCGTACCGTGCCAGCACCTCGCCGAGGTTGTGCGGGAAGGGGTTGAGGTGGCGCAGGTGGGCCTGCGCGATCGGGACCCCGGCCGCCCGCAGCCGGCGGACCGCCGCGGTGATCGGGCCGTAGGTGGAACCCCAGCCCAGGACCAGGGTGCCGGCGGCGCCGGAAGGGTCGTCGACCGGGAGACCGGGGACGTCGATGCCGTCGATCTTCGCCTGGCGGGTTCGGACCATGAGGTCGTGGTTGGCGGGGTCGTAGGAGATGTTGCCGGTGCCGTCCTGCTTCTCGATGCCGCCGATGCGGTGTTCGAGCCCGGGAGTGCCGGGGACGGCCCAGGGACGGGCGAGGGTCTGCGGGTCACGCTTGTAGGGCCAGAAGACCTCGGTGCCGTCGTCGAGGGTGTGGTTGGGGCCCTGGGCGAACTGCACGCGCAGGTCGGGCAGTTCACCCACATCGGGGATGCGCCAGGGTTCGGAGCCGTTGGCGAGGTAGCCGTCGGACAGCAGGAGGACGGGGGTGCGGTAGACGAGCGCGATCCGGGCCGCTTCGATGGCGGCGTCGAAGCAGTCGGCGGGGGTGCACGGGGCGACGATGGGGACCGGGGCCTCGCCGTTGCGGCCGAACATGGCCTGCAGCAGATCCGCCTGCTCCGTCTTGGTCGGCAGTCCGGTGGAGGGGCCGCCGCGCTGGATGTCGACGACGAGCAGCGGCAGCTCCATCGACACCGCCAGCCCGATGGTCTCCGACTTCAGTGCCACACCCGGCCCGGAGGTCGTGGTCACCGCCAGCGACCCGCCGAAGGCGGCACCCAGCGCGGCCCCGATACCGGCGATCTCGTCCTCGGCCTGGAAGGTCCGGACACCGAAGTTCTTGTGCCTGCTGAGCTCGTGGAGGATGTCCGAGGCCGGCGTGATCGGGTACGAGCCCAGATACAGCGGCAGATCGGCCTGCTGACCGGCGGCGACGAGCCCGTACGACAGGGCCAGGTTCCCCGAGATGTTGCGATACCTGCCGGCCGGGAACGCGGTCGCCGCCGGCGCGACCTCGTAGGAGACGGCGAAGTCCTCGGTCGTCTCCCCGAAGTTCCAGCCGGCCCTGAACGCGGCGATGTTGGCGGCGGCGATGTCCGGCTTCTTCGCGAACTTGGCCTCCAGGAACCTCTCGGTACCCTCGGTCGGCCGGTGGTACATCCACGACAACAACCCCAGCGCGAACATGTTCTTGCTGCGCTCGGCCTCCTTGCGGGAGAGCGCGAAGTCCTTGAGAGCCTCGACGGTGAGGGTGGTCAGCGGCACCGGATGCAGGCTGTAGCCGTCGAGCGAGCCGTCCTCCAGCGGGGAAACCCCGTACCCCACCTTCTGCATGGCCCGCCTCGTGAACTCGTCCGTGTTGACGATGATCTCCGCACCGCGCGGCACATCACCGATGTTCGCCTTCAGAGCGGCCGGATTCATCGCGACGAGCACATTCGGCGCGTCCCCGGGGGTGAGGATGTCATGGTCGGCGAAATGCAGCTGGAACGAAGAAACGCCCGGCAGAGTACCTGCGGGCGCCCGGATCTCCGCCGGAAAGTTCGGCAGAGTCGACAAATCGTTCCCGAAGGACGCAGTCTCGGAAGTGAAACGGTCCCCCGTCAACTGCATACCATCACCCGAATCCCCCGCGAACCGGATGATCACCCGATCGAGAC
>NZ_JAVFVX010000259.1:0-3018 GCF_033441795.1 Streptomyces sp. ADMS
CCCGAAGACCGGCCATGAGTCGGACTCGGGGTACTACTGGCTCCGCCAGGAGCCGTCCGTCCGAACGCCCGCCGCAGACGTTCCGTCAGCGTAGGCGATTTCGTCAGTGTCAGCGGCGAGCCGATGTTGGCGTCGGGGTGGTGCGCGTCATGGGTCACGGATGGTGCTCCGGAGAAGTGCGGGCGGGATGGTGGCATGCGGGGTCACGGCTACGGCCGTAGGTGGGAATGAGCGATCAGGCGGAGAGACGGGGACCGCCCTGACCGGTGGCCGGAGGAGTTCCGGCCACCGGCTGGCGGGCGATCAGCTGACGTTCCGACCGGCGCCGGGTTCCGACCGGAGGATTTCCATGACCTCGGTCAGCCTCTGGCCGCCGACCGTGTGTCCCTTGTCCCGTATGGCCTGTTGAACGATGCCCCGCGTGAGCTTGCGCTTCTTGGCCGCAGCGATCCGCCCGATCTCGACCAGTTCCTCTACCGTTGCGCTGACCGGACGACCGCCTCGCGGAAGGCCCTTCGAGATCCTGGGCGGCGTGTTCCGGTGGCCGGACGCGGTGGCTTGCGGTTGTCCGGTGTGTGCGGGCGGCAGAGCAGGCGGTTCCGGCGTCTCGACGGAACCGGTGGCGGGGCGGTCGAGAGACCGGTCGACCAGTTGGTGGATCTGCCGCATCAGCACTCCGAAAGCCAGCAGGGCTGCGGTCGGGGGAACCGCCGCGACCACGTAGTCGAGCAGGGGTGCGACGCTCTCATTGCCCGTGCCGCTCACCCCGGCCACGTTGAGCGAAATGGATCCGGCCGATCCGATGGCGGTCAGAGCGACCGCCCACCAATCGGTCACCCGGCGAAGGCCGGCGCGGAGCATCAGCAGTTCGCCCGCGACGATGAAGGCGTCCAGAGTCGCGGGCCAGGCCCATTGCCGGACCGGAAAACTTCCCAGCCCATGCTGCCCGGCTACCTGGGCGAGGTGTGCGTAGGAGAGCCAGAAGCCACCGGCGGTGAGGGCGACGATGACGGTTCCGGCAGCGGCAAGGGCGTATCGCTCGGCGGCATGCTCAGGCGTTGCCTCTCGCCTCGTTTGCCGGGCGCGGTGAGCGCGGGGCGTCTCGTGAGTCTGCTGGCTGGTGTCGTGGGGTGTGGCGGGTGTAGTCATGCGGGGGTTCTCCGAGGTGGTTCTGCGGAGGCGATCACGGCGTTCACGGAGGGGGCGTACACGTGAGCCCCCCTTCTAAAGGGGGGCTCACGCGTGATTGCTGGCGGGCGTGTACGGCGTGAACGCTCGCGTGATCGTCTGAACTGGGGTTTTGTGCGCGGCGTGTACGCCTGCGGTGTGGCGTGGGCCGGTGGGCGGGGGAGGGGGGCGTGTACGCCCTCGTGTACGGTCCCGGCGTCCGGCGGTGGGGTCAGGAGACGGCGCCGATATGGCGGACCGAGGCGCGGTAGCGGGTCTGTTGGCCGCCTCCGGTGCCCCCTGCGGCTCCTTCGGCCTTGTCCGCGAGGCCGGCCTTGACGAGGCGGTCCAGCGTGCGCCTGGCCTTCTCGGTGGCGGAGCGCTCCGGGTTGTTCGCCCCGGCTGTCCGTCGGGCCCTGGTGAGGAGGTGCAGTGATGAGCGGTGAAGAAGGCGCCTCCCGCGCGGGGCCGGAGCGGCCGCTGGCCGAGGACCACGTCGCTGAGCGCATCAAGCTCGAACGCGAGGCGCGCGGATGGAGCACGGTCACGCTCGCCGAGCGGATGGCTGACGCCGGCCACCCGGTCAATCAGTCGGCGATCTGGCGTATCGAGAGCGGCAAGCCCCGGCGACGGGTCAACCTCGATGAAGCGCTCGGCATCTGCAAGGTCTTCGACCTGACCTTCGACGAGCTGACCAGCCCGCCCGGCCAGCTCGCCAATCCGCTGGTCCGCCGCCTGGTCGGCGAGTACATCGCGAGATGGAAGGAATGGCGGGCCCTGGGTAAGGACATGCGCCGCATCCAGGACGAACTCGCGGAGTACACGAACGCGAACCCCAACCAGGAAGACATGGTCAAGGCTCTGCTGACCCACGAGCTGACCATCGCCTCGAACGGCGAGTTCCATCACCATCGCGGCGCCCCGACACGGCTCCGCAGCTTCCTCGGAGAGCGCATGGACGCTCCGACCGAACAGAGCTGACTCGACCCCTCGCTGCTACGAACAGCGGGGACTCGTCGTATCCGGCTCCATCTCTTCACGCCCATCCCTGAACGACTTGTCGGCAAAACGGGATTCGCCGTCCCATGGCTTGCCAGGAGAGGACCCTCCCTTGCGCCGAAACGAACTTCCGCTTGCCCAGATAGCCGACCTGCTGGACGTCCCCGAGGACGACCTGCGGAACCTGTTGTCCGGACGCCGTCCCCCCGAAGGCGACACCACCCTCGTGGCCCTCACCGTCGCCGAAGCCGCGCGACGCATCGGCATCGGCCGCACGAAGCTGTACGAGTACGTCACCTCCGGCGAGATCGCCTCGGTGAAGATCGGCAGCTTGCGCCGTATCCCAGTGGAGGCGGTGAACGACTTTCTGGCCCGGCGCCTCACGGTCGGCGACTTCGCAGCCGCAGCATGACGCGGGGCGCGACGGCGCAAGGCCGTCAGCCCAACGGCGGTTCGTCCATCTACCTCGGCAAGGACGGACGCTGGCACGGCCGCGTCACCGTCGGCGTCAAGGATGACGGCACGCCGGACCGGCGCCACGTCAGCCGCAAGACCCGCGCGGAGGTCACCAAAACCGTCAGGGAGCTGGAGCGGCAGCGGGACAAGGGCGCGGTACGCAAGGCCGGCGAGAGCTGGACGCTCGAGACCTGGCTCACCCACTGGGTCGAGAACATCGCAGCGCCGAACGTCTCCGAGAACACCATCGACGGCTACCGCGTCGCGGTGAACCACCACCTCATCCCCGGCCTGGGCGCCCACCGCCTGGAGAAGCTGGAGCCGGAACACCTGGAGCGCTTCTAGACCCGTACTTCGCGGGTCGTTGATTCGTATGGTGTGGCCGGTCGGGGGGTG
>NZ_JAVFVX010000025.1:0-75158 GCF_033441795.1 Streptomyces sp. ADMS
CCGCGCTGATCATGATGGCCGTCTTCTCCGGGTTCATCGGAGCCGGCGAGTCCATCATCAAGATGATCGGCTTCGGACTGGCCGTGGCCGTCCTGTTCGACGCCTTCGTCGTCCGGATGGCCCTGGTCCCCGCCGTACTCGCTCTCCTCGGCAAGGCCGCCTGGTGGATGCCGGGCTGGCTGGACAGGGTGCTGCCGAAGGTCGACGTGGAGGGCGAGGCGCTCACGCACCGGGCGGCAACACCCGAGAACGGGGCGGACGGTACGGCAGACCGGGAGGCGGTCCAGGTCTGACATTCGACCGTACGCCCCGGGGGCCGCCCGTGCTGGACACACGGGCGGCCCTCGCCGGACGTCGTGACGGGCTGTCGTGGACCATGGGTCCACGCCCTTTGACCGGAGAGAACCGATGAGCACCAACATCGAGCGTTTCATCGCGCGCCATCCCCGTGTCGTCGACACGGTGACCGTCGTGACGCTGTTCGTCCTCTTCCTGGTCGGCGCCGAGATCACCCTGCCGGGTGCCGGCCGGCGCGAGGGCCTGTGGCCCGCCGCGGTCATCGCCGTCAACGCGTGCGCGGGCGTGCTGCTGAGCCGCAGTCATCCGCGTACGGCCGTCATGGTGACCACGCTCTGCGCCATGACGGCGAGCGCGCTCGGCTATCTGCTCACCGTGCTGATGCTGGCCCCCGCCATGGTGGCGGTCTACTGGCTGGCGGTCCTCACCGACCGCCGGACGACGCGCTTCTACTGCGTGGGCATGATCGTCACACTGGTGGCCACGGCCACGATCCTCGACCCGGTCGACCACCCGCTCGTCCTCAAGACGGTCGCCCCCATCGCCTATGTGCTGGTCCCGGTCGCCACCGGCAGCGCCCGCCGCATGCGCCACGCCTACCTGGACGCCGTGCACACCCGCGCCGAGCACGCCGAGCGGACCCGCGACGAGGAGGCCCGCCACCGGGTGACGGAGGAGCGGATACGCATCGCCCGGGAGCTGCACGACGTCGTCGCCCACCATCTGGCCCTGGCCAACGCCCAGGCGACCACCGCCGCGCATCTCGCGCGCAGCAACCCCGAGCAGACCCGGAGGATGCTGAACGACCTCACCGGCACCACCTCGTCGGCGCTGCGCGAGCTCAAGGCCACCGTCGGGCTGCTGCGCCACGCCGACGACGTCGATGCCCCCCTGGAACCGGCCCCCGGGCTCTCCCGGCTCCCCGAGCTGGTCGACACCGTCCGGTCCGCCGGGGTCGGGGTCGCCCTCACCACCGTGGGCAAGGAGCGCCCGCTGTCCCCGGGGGTGGAACTGACGGCGTTCCGGATCGTGCAGGAGGCGCTCACCAACATCACCAAGCATGCCGTCGGAGCGACGGCGTGCGTGCGACTCGCGTACTCGGCCGACCGGCTGACCATCACGGTCACCAACAACGCCACCGCCACCGTCCCCGCCGGTCCCGCCGTACCCGTGCCGGCGCGTGGTTTCGGTCTCATCGGGATGCGTGAGCGCGCCCGGTCCGTCGGCGGCAGGCTGGAGGCAGGACACCGCCCGGAGGGCGGTTACGAGGTCTCCACCGCGCTGCCCCTCTACCCCCAGCCCTCGGAAGAAGAAGAGCGCACCTCATGACCATTCGCGTCCTGCTCGCCGACGACCAGGCCCTGCTCCGGGCGACGTTCCGGATCCTGATCGACTCCGAGGCCGACATGACGGTGCTCGACGAGGCCACCGACGGCCGGGAGGCGGTCGAGCTGACCCGCACGCACCTCCCCGACGTGGTCCTCATGGACATCCGAATGCCCGGTACCGACGGTCTGGCCGCCACCGCCGCGATCTGCGCCGACCCGGAGCTGTCCGCGACGCGCGTACTGATCCTGACGACGTTCGAGACGGACGAGTACGTGGCCCAGGCGCTGCGGGCCGGCGCCAGCGGTTTCCTCGGCAAGGACGTCACCGCCGAGGCCCTGCTCGACGGCATCCGCACGGTGGCCGCCGGCGACTCCCTCCTCTCCCCCAACGCCACGCGCACCCTCATCACCCGCTTCCTCAACTCCCCCGCACCGGGCACCCAGTTGGCGACCCCGGAGGCGCTCGCGGCACTCACCACCCGCGAACGGGAGGTGATGTGCCTGGCGGCCGAGGGCGGGTCGAACGACGAGATCGCGGAGAAGCTGTACGTCAGCCCGCTGACCGTCCGTACGCATGTGCACCGCGCGATGACGAAGCTGGGTGCCCGCGATCGGGCCCAACTGGTCGTCATCGCCTACCAGTCGGGCCTGGTGCGGGCCCTTCCGCCGCAGCCGTCCTGAGGCGCGAGGCGGCGGTCAGTCCGTTTCGCCGGCCCGGCCGGGCCCGCCGGCTCCCTTCCCCCGGCCACGGCGGTACACGATCACGCCGGCCGCGGTGAGTGCTGCCGCGGCGATGGCCGTCCCCAGAGCGCCGACGCCGGTGGAGGCGAGGCTGCCGCCGGTGGCCGTGGTGCCGCCGGTGGTGGAGCCCGTGGCGGAGGTGGCCGAGCCCGAGACACCGGTGGTGCCGGTGCCCCCCGTGGTGCTGCCGCCCGTCGTACCGCCGCCCGTCGTACCGCCGCCCGTCGTGCTGCCGCCGGTCGTGCTGCCGCCGGTGGCGCCTGTCGTCCCGCCGTCGCCGCCCGTGTCTCCACCACTGTCCCCGCCCGAGTCGCCTCCGGTGCCCGCCCCGGCGGTCACGGTGAGGGTGACGGGCGCGGTGCGGGTGGTGCCGGCCGTGTTGGTGAACTCGGCGCGGTAGCGGTGGCCGTCGTGACCGGCCTCGGCGGTGAAGGCGTACGTGGTCCCGGTCGCACCCGGCACGTCCTGCCAGGTCTGGGCCCCGTCCGTGCTGACCTGCCAGCGCACGGTCGGTTCCGGGGTGCCCTCCGCCTGCGCGATGAGGGTGACCGTGTCGCCGGCCGTGACCGTCTGGTCCGTCGGTGCCTGGACGGCCTTCGGCGACACGAACCGGTCCAGTCTGACGACCTTGCCCTCGGCGGGGCTGGTCACGTAGAGCGTCGTACCGCCGGCGGCGACGGTGATCGCGGCCGAACCGAGCTGGGAGTGGTTGCCCAGCAGCGGGACCGCCTCGACGGCGGCCTCGTAGGTCGTCATGTCGTACACGGCGAGCGACCCGTTGTTGTCGCCGCCGCTGCCCGTGTCCCCGTTGTCCTGCCGGACCACGAACGCACGGCCCGTCGACGGGTCGAGGGCGGCGGCAGCGGCCTCGTCGGTGCCCTCGACGGCGGCGAGGAGTTTCGCGTCCGGACCGAAGACGAGGACCGAACCGCCCGCGCCCACCCAGACGTTGCCGGTGGCGGGGTCGGTCTCCACGAACCCGATGGACACGTCCGGGAGTTGGGCGGTGGCCGTGACGGCGAAGGTACCGGTGTCGACGCGGCGCAGTTGTCCGCCGGAGGCCCCCGTGGACCAGACGGCGGCCCGGGCGGAGTCGACGGCGAGCCGGCGTCCACCGTCCAGGGTGAGGGTGCGGCGGACGGTACCGGTGGCCGTCTCCAGCTCGGAGAGGGTGGCGCCCTGGGTGACCAGCACGGTGTCGGCCGCGGTGCCGGGAGCGAGGTCGGTGATCGTCGCGCCGGTCAGCCAGACGCCCTTCGCGCTCTGGTCGCCGTCCTTCGCCGTACCGATGCCGCGCAGGGGGTAGCGGTAGAGGACGCCGTCCCCGGGGAGTGCGGCGGCGAGCTGTGCGGCGGCCGCGGTGCGCGGGACGCCGCCCGTTCCGGGGGCCTGGCTGATGTGGCTGCGGACGGTGCCGTCGGCCGGGTCGAGGACGTACAGGCCGCGCTCGTCCACGTCGGCGGTGTCGGCGAGGTTGTCCGAACCGACGTACAGCTTCCCGGAGTCGGGGTGCAGGAGCACGTCCAGTGGTTTTCCGGTGGTGGTGAACCCGGCCGCCTGCCGGTAGCTGACGGTCCCTGCGGGTACGCCGACGCCCTCGCCGCCGCTGCCGGGGTCCTGGCCGGTGAAGGTGACGGGGACGCGCACGTCCTGGGAACGGTCGCCGCTGCCCCGGTGGTCGACGCGGGTGACGATCGCGCAGGACACCTCGGCGCAGTCGAGGCCGTCGCCCGCGGCCTTGATGCCGAGGGTCACGTCGAAGGTGCCGCCGTCGCCGTACGCGACGGCGAGGTCGCCCTCGTAGGTGTCGCCCTCGGGGACGATCCAGCGCGAGGACGCGCCGTCGCCGGAGGTGTCGGCGCCGCCCAGGCAGGGGCTGGGGACGCGGTTGTCGCCGTTGTCCTTGCAGAGGGCGACATAGATGCCCTTGGTCCCGTCGTATCCCGCGCCGGTGACCTGGATGGTCTCGCCGCCGGGCGCGAGGCCGGCGGAGGCGGAGACGGTGAGCCGCTGGCCCTCTTTGCCGAGGGCGGTTTTCGGCGTGTCGGCGGCCTGGGCGCCGGAGCCGGGGCCGAGAGCGGCGAGCGAGAGGGCGGAGGCGGCGGACAGCGAGGCCGCCGCCCGGAGTCTGCGGCGTGAGCGTGTCATGGGGTCCTCGGGGACGAGTCACGTACGGGGCCCGGCCGGGTAGCGACCGGCCGGGCCCGTACGAGGACTGCGGGACGGCTACTGGAAGGCGACCGGGGCGTGGACGTCGTACTTGCGGTCGTTGGTGTCGAAATGGTCCGCGCGGGTGACGACGGCGCAGGTGACGTCCTCGCCGCAGACCTGGCCGTCGTCGAGGGTGGCCTTGACGTAGATCTGCACGCTGAAGGTGCCGCCGGTACCGAACGTGGAGCTGTTGGCGAACAGGCCGCCGAAGGTGTTGTTGATCCAGTGCGAGGCGCCGGTCGAACCGCTCTCGTCCTGGCCGCCGAGGCAGGGGGTCGGCTTGTTCACGCCCGGGTCGCCGTCCACCGCGCACAGACCTACGTAGATGCCCTGGCTCGTGTTGTAGCCACTGCCCGTGACGGTGATGACCTGGCCGGCCGCGGCGGCCGTGTCCGGCGCGGTCAGCGACAGGCTGTAGGTGGTGCTGCCGTCGACGACGGTGCGGGTCGCGGTGGCGGCGGACGCCGAGGTGGCGAGCCCCAGGGTGAGCGCGGCGGACGCGACGACGGCGAGGCCGGTACGGGCGGCGGGGCGTGCGGACAGCAGAGCTCTCATGATCGAATGAACACCTTTCCTGACCGGTAATTAGGTAAGGCATACCTAACTTCACGGTGCGGGGAATGTCAACGGGAAGCAAAGGGCACATCAACCTCCCAAGGGGACAAGGCAGTTGCGGAATCGGCGAAGCCACCCACCGCAGGGGGGGGTGGCTTCCCAGGTGGTCAGTCGCCGACGCCCGTGGGCACCGCCGTCCGGCGATGCCGTGGCCTGCGGGCTCGGGCGGGCCCGCCACGCGCCCACGCGGGCGGCCAGGGGCTCGGTCCAGCGCGCTGTGAGCGGGCCGGCGACGACCAGGATCAGGACGTACGCCGTGGCCAGCGGGCCGAGGTCGGACTCGATGCCGGCGGTGACCGCGAGGCCCGCGATGACGATGGAGAACTCACTGAACAGATCACCGCAGCCGATGCCGGCCCGGGAGCAACAGGCCGGCCAGGCACAACCAGTGCGACATCGCACCCTGCGACAACACCAGCACCACAACAGCCCCGGCCCGCTACCAGCCCCACCAACCCACCCACCCGGCGCAACCACACATCACAACAGCATCACCGCGCCGCCCGCTGAACAGTCACCGCGGCTGATGCGGCCCCAGTTGCGGCGGCTGGGCCGCTCTGGCCAGGGCACGCCGGTCCGGTTGGCTCCCCGGCGCTATGGCGTCCCGCACGTCGACCTCCGCCACCAGCCCGCGCGCCGACACCACCCGCCACACCGACGTGAGCAGCGAGTCCTCGCCCACGAAGGCGGCCGCCGTGCCGGCCCCTCCGCCGGCGAGCCGGTAGTGCAGACGCACCGGCTGGACGGGTACCCCGGCATCCAGCGCGGCCTGGAACACGGCCCGGCGGAAGCGGCCCTGGGCCTTGCCGCACCAGGTGCTGCCCTCGGGGAAGGCGACGACCGCCGTGCCGTCGCGCAGCGCGTCGGCGATCTTCGCGACCGTCTGCGGCAGGGCCCGCAGACGGTCGCGCTCGATGAACAGCGCACCGCTGCTCGCGGTCAGGGCGCCCGCCACCGGCCACCGCCGGATCTCGGCCTTGGCCAGCATCCTGGCCGGTCGTACGGCGGCCAGCAGCGGGATGTCCAGCCACGAGATGTGGTTGGCGACCAGCAGCACACCCCCGGTGGGCGCGGTGGCGCCGCTCACCCGGAGCCGGACCCCCGCTGCCCGCACGACGGTCCGGGCCCAGCGCCGCACCCACTCGGAAGGGATCTTCCTGCCGAGCGGACACAGCATGATCCCCGCGAGCAGGACGACCAGGACAGTCACCAGTCGCAGCACGGCCAGGGGTGGGGCCGTCGTGGAACCCGTCGTCTCCACGCACGCCCTCGGGGTGCAGGGCGCGCTGGGCAGCCAGACGCTCATCAGGCCGGGACGAGGGAGAGGAAGTGCCGCAGATAGCGCTGGTTGATCCGGCGCATCGACAGCAGCACGTACAGGTCGGCGACGCCGAAGTCCGGATCGTGGGCAGGCTCACCGCAGACCCAGGCGCCGAGGCGGACGTAGCCGCGCAGCAGCGGGGGCAGTTCGGTGCGGCCGGTGGGCCGGGTGACACCCTCGGCGGACCAGGGCAGCAGCGGGCGTACCCGGAACTCCTCCGGGGCCAGGTTCTTGGCCTGGACGCGGTCCCAGGTGCCGGCGGCGAGCGTGCCGCCGTCGGAGAGCGGGAGGGAGCAGCAGCCGGCCAGCCATTCGTGGCCGCGGTCGACCATGTAGCGGGCGATCCCGGCCCAGATGAGGCCGATGACCGTGCCGTCGCGGTGGTCGGGGTGGACGCAGGAGCGGCCGACCTCGACGAGGCCGGGGCGGATCGCGTCGAGCGGGGAGAGGTCGAACTCGCCCTCGGAGTACAGGCGTCCGGCGATCACGGCCCGCTCCGGGGGCAGCAGCCGGTAGGTGCCGACGACCTGGCCGGTGAGCGTGTCGCGGACCAGCAGGTGATCGCAGTACGCGTCGAAGGGATCGATGTCGAGGCCGTGCTGGGGGGAGGACAGCAGGGCGCCGAGCTCACCGGCGAAGACGTCGTGGCGCAGCCGCTGGGCGGCTCGTACGTCGTCCTCGTCGCGGGCGAGGGTGACGGTGTAGCGGGTGGGTGCGGCGGGGAGCGGGGGACGTTCGATGGTGGAAACGCCGGTCATGGCTCTCTCCTGGTCACGGGCCGGGGACGGCGAGGCGGCGAGCTGGCCGGTCCCGTTACGTCCGGCCGCATCAGTTCTTCCGACCGCGGCTGTCCGGCGCGTGACTCTCGCAGAGAGAGCGGGTGTGAGCTTGCTGAATGCCAGGGGTGCCTGACGGGACCGGCAATGAGCACCACTCCCGGTCCCGCCCGTCCGCACCTTGTCGGCGAACGTCCTGGTAAGGAGGCCGCAACCTCCCGGTGGGGAGGCGGTCACCTCCCGGGGTGGCGGCTATCTGCTGCCCGCCTTGCGGGTCGCGCGCAGCCACTCCCTGTTCATCGCGGTGATGGAGACGAGGGGGATGCCCTTCGGGCAGGCGGTGGCGCACTCCCCGGCGAGGGTGCAGCCGCCGAAGCCCTCCTCGTCCATCTGCGCGACCATGTCCAGCACCCGTGTCTCCCGCTCGGGCGCGCCCTGCGGCAGCACGTTCAGGTGGTTGACCTTGGCGGAGGTGAAGAGCATCGCCGCCCCGTTCGGGCAGGCGGCCACACAGGCCCCGCAGCCGATGCACTCGGCGTGCTCGAAAGCGAAGTCGGCGTCCGGCTTCGGTACGGGGGTGGCGTGGGCCTCGGGGGCGGCGCCGGTCGGGGCGGTGACGTAGCCGCCGGCCTGGATGATCCGGTCGAAGGCGGACCGGTCCACGACCAGGTCCTTCACCACGGGGAAGGCGGCGGCGCGCCACGGCTCGACGTCGATCGTGTCGCCGTCCTCGAAGGACCGCATGTGGAGCTGGCAGGTGGTGGTGCGCTCGGGTCCGTGCGCGTCGCCGTTGATGACGAGCGAGCACGCGCCGCAGATGCCCTCACGGCAGTCGTGGTCGAAGGCGACCGGGTCCTCGCCCCTGAGGATGAGTTCCTCGTTGAGGGTGTCGAGCATCTCCAGGAAGGACATGTCGGCCGAGACGCCGTCCACCTCGTACGTGGACATGGCGCCGTCGGCGTCGGCGTTGCGCTGCCGCCAGACGCGCAGGGTGAGCTTCATGCGTAGCTCCGCTGGGTGGGGTGGACGTACTCGAAGACGAGGTCTTCCTTGTGGAGGACGGGGGCAGAGCCCGTACCTGTGAACTCCCAGGCTGCCGCGTAGGCGAACCTGTCGTCGTCGCGGGCGGCTTCGCCGTCGGAGGTCTGGGACTCCTCGCGGAAGTGGCCGCCGCAGGACTCGGCGCGGTGCAGGGCGTCGAGGCACATCAGCTCGGCGAGCTCCAGGTGGTCGACGATGCGGTTCGCCTTCTCCAGCGACTGGTTGAACTCCTCGCCCGTGCCCGGGACCTTGATCCGCCGCCAGAACTCCTCGCGGATCAGCGGGATACGTTCGAGGGCCTTGCGCAGCCCGCTGTCGCTCCGGGCCATACCGCAGAACTCCCACATCAGTTCGCCGAGTTCGCGGTGGAAGGAGTCGGGGGTGCGGTCGCCGTCGACGGAGAGGAGGAGGTTCAGCCGGTCCTCGGTGTCCGCCAGCACCTCCTGTACGACAGGGTGTTGACTGTCGACGGGATCATATCCGGGGTTGCGGGCGAGGTAGTCGTTGATGGTGGCCGGGAGGACGAAGTAGCCGTCGGCCAGGCCCTGCATCAGCGCGGAGGCGCCGAGCCGGTTCGCGCCGTGGTCGGAGAAGTTGGCCTCGCCGATCGCGAACAGGCCGGGGACGGTGGTCTGAAGGTCGTAGTCGACCCAGAGGCCGCCCATCGTGTAGTGCACGGCGGGATAGATCCGCATCGGGACCGTGTACGGGTCCTCGGCGGTGATCCGCGCGTACATGTCGAAGAGGTTGCCGTACTTCTCCTCGACGGCCTTGCGTCCCATCCGCCGGACGGCGTCGGCGAAGTCGAGGTAGACGCCCTGCCCGCCGGGTCCGACACCCCGCCCCTGGTCGCACACGTTCTTGGCGGCGCGGGAGGCGATGTCGCGCGGCACCAGGTTGCCGAAGGAGGGGTAGATACGCTCCAGGTAGTAGTCGCGCTCGTCCTCGGGGATCTCGTTCGCGGGCCGCTGGTCCCCCTTGGCCTTCGGCACCCAGATCCGGCCGTCGTTGCGCAGCGACTCGCTCATCAGGGTGAGCTTGGACTGGTGGTCTCCGGTGCGCGGGATGCAGGTCGGATGGATCTGGGTGAAACAGGGGTTGGCGAAGTGGGCGCCACGCCGGTGCGCCCGCCAGACGGCGGTGGCGTTGGAGTTCATGGCGTTCGTCGAGAGGTGGAAGACGTTTCCGTAGCCGCCGGAGGCGAGAACGACGGCGTCCGCGAAGTGGCTGGAGAGCTCACCGGTGATCAGGTCACGGGCGACGATTCCCCGGGCCCGCCCGTCCACGACGATCAGGTCGAGCATCTCGGTACGCGCGTGCATCTCGATGTTCCCGGCGGCTATCTGCCTGCTCAGGGCCTGGTAGGCACCGAGGAGCAGTTGCTGGCCGGTCTGGCCGCGGGCGTAGAAGGTCCGCGAGACCTG
Source organism: Streptomyces sp. ADMS (assembly GCF_033441795.1). Classification (NCBI taxonomy): domain Bacteria; kingdom Bacillati; phylum Actinomycetota; class Actinomycetes; order Kitasatosporales; family Streptomycetaceae; genus Streptomyces; species Streptomyces sp. ADMS. The sequence continues at coordinate 9,755 of NZ_JAVFVX010000025.1, forward strand.
GACGCCGCCGAAGGAGCGGGTGTCGAGCAGTCCGCCGTACTCGCGGGCGAAGGGCACTCCCTGGGCGACGCACTGGTCGATGATCTCGACGGAGATCTGCGCCAGTCGGTGCACGTTCGACTCGCGGGCGCGGAAGTCACCGCCCTTGACGGTGTCGTAGAACAGCCGGTGCACCGAGTCGCCGTCGTTACGGTAGTTCTTCGCCGCGTTGATGCCGCCCTGGGCGGCGATCGAGTGGGCGCGGCGCGGGGAGTCCTGGTAGCAGAACTGGACGACGTGGTAGCCCTGTTCGGCGAGCGTGGCCCCGGCGGAGCCGCCCGCCAGCCCGGTGCCGACGACGATGACGGTGTGCTTGCGCCGGTTGGCGGGGTTGACCAGCCTGGCCTCGAAACGGCGCGTGTCCCAGCGCTCGTTGACGGGGCCGGCGGGCGCCTTGTGGTCGGCAAGCGGCTCACCGGTCGTGAACTCGGTGTATTCAGAGGTCATTTCAGCTCACCACTCCGGTCATGACGCCCACGGGTACGGCGAGGAAACCGGCCGTGAGCAGCAGCGCGAGGACGCCTGCGACGGACTTGAGGGCGCGGTCGCGGGTGCGGTTGCCGACGCCGAGGGTCTGGGCGGCGCTCCAGAAGCCGTGCCGGATGTGCAGGCCGAGGGCGAGCATCGCGACGATGTAGATGACGTTGCCGTACCAGGTGGAGAAGGTGTCGACGACGTTCTGGTAGGGATGGCCCGCCTGGAAGCCGCCCGGGTGGACGGTGCCGGTGGTCAGGTCCAGGATGTGCCAGACGATGAAGAGGGCGAGGATGGTCCCGCCCCAGCGCATGGTGCGTGTGGCATAGCTCGCCCGTGCCTTCTTGTGCACGTACTTGCCCGGCCTGGCCCGGATGTCACGGCGGCTGAGCTGGTAGGCGGAGGTGGCGTGGGCGACGACGGCTGCCACCAGCACGCCGCGGACGAGCCAGAGCGTCCACTCGTGGTGCATGAAGGGCTCGCCGACCGTGCGCAGCCAGTGGGCGTAGAGGTTGAACTCGCCGGGCCCGAAGAAGATCTTCAGGTTGCCGATCATGTGGACGACGAGATACAGCAGCATGATCAGGCCGCTCACGGCCATCACGGCCTTCTTGCCGACGGAGCTGTCCCACACCGTGCGTGCCATGGAGGACCGTCGGTCCGTCCGCGTTGCCAGAGCCATGGGCCAAGACGCTAGGCCGGGGAACCCCGATCGGTCCAAGACATGGTCCGGCTTGTTTCCATAGACAGTGCCTATGCAAGTCCTATCCTGGACGCATGCAGTTCCAGCAGCTCCAGTACTTCGTGGCGGTCGCGGAGACCCGGCACTTCACCCGCGCCGCGGATCGCGTGCATGTCGCGCAGCCGTCACTGTCCCAGCAGATCAAGTCGCTGGAACGGGAGTTGGGGGCCGAACTGTTCCTGCGGGCGCGCGGCAACATCACGCTCACGGACGCCGGCGAGGCGCTCCTTCCGCTGGCCCGGCGCATCCTGGCCGACGCGGACACGGCCCGGCACGAGGTGCAGGAACTGGTCCACCTCCGGGCCGGCCGGATCCGTCTGGGCGCGACCCCGAGCGTGTGCACGGGACTGCTGCCGGAGGTGCTGCGCGCCTTCCACGACCGCTATCCGGGCATCCGGCTGCTGATCGAGGAGGGCGGCTCGCACGACCTCGTACGGGAACTGGCGCGCGGCGCCCTGGACCTGGCCCTGGTCGTCCTCCCGCTGCCGACCCCGTCCCCGGCGCTGACCACACTGGAGGTCCTGCGCGAGGACCTGGTGGTGGTGTCGTCCCCGGAGGCGCCCGCACCCGGCCGGGGCCGGCGGACCGTCCGCGTCGCCGACCTGGAGGGCGAGCGTCTGGTGATGTTCCGCCACGGCTACGACCTGCGGGAACTGACCGTGGCCGCGTGCCGCTCCGCCGGGTTCGAGCCCGAGTTCGCAGTGGAGGGCGGGGAGATGGACGCGGTGCTGGGGTTTGTGCGGGCGGGGCTGGGCGTGGCCGTCGTACCGCGCATGGTGGCCAGCCGGTCGGGGCGCGGGCTACGGGTGACGCCCCTGGCCCGTCCCGGGCTGTTCCGCGCGATCGCGCTGGCCCACCGCAGCGATGTGGCTCCGCCGCGGGCTGCACGGGAGTTGCAGCGGATGTTGCTTGAGCGGTGAGTGTGCGCTGCGCTGACCGGGGGGCGCGGGGGTTGTGCTTGCAGCTCGGGTGGTACGTGGCTGGTCGCGCCCCGCGGCGGAGCCGCAGATGTCACAGCCTCGCGCCCCTGTCGGGGCGCGTCTCACCCCGTCGCGTCCGCCAGAACCAGGTCGTGCAGGCGTTCCGGTGGGCCCGGGCGGGCGTAGTACCAGCCCTGGGCTGTGTCGCAGCCGAGTATGCGGAGTTGTTCCGCCTGGGCGCCCGTTTCCACGCCCTCGACCGTGACCGTGAGGTTCAGGCTGTGGGCGAGGGAGACGATTCCCTCGACGATCTTGAGGTCGACGGGGTCCGCCGGGAACTGCTGCATGCCCTGGGTGAAGGAGCGGTCGAGCTTGAGGATGCTCACCGGGAGGCGGCGCAGGTTGGCGAGGTTCGAGTAGCCGGTGCCGAAGTCGTCCAGGGCGATGTCCACGCCCATTTCGGCCAGGCGGCGCAGGGGCTTGAGAAGGTCGTCGTCGGCGCCGATCAACGCCGACTCCGTCACCTCCAGGCACAGCACCTCGGGTTCGAGGCCCGCGCGTTCGAGGATGTCGACCGTGTCCTGCACCAGACCGGGATGGGTGAGCTGGCACGGGGACAGGTTGACGTTGATGCGCAGTGGGCCCCCGGCCGGGTGTCCCCCGTACCGTTCCTGCCAGTCGCGGGCCTGGCGCACCGACTCCTCCAGGACCCAGCGGCCGAGCGGGACGATCAGGCCGGTGTGTTCGGCGAGCGGGATGAAGCGGTCGGGGCCGAGGACGCCGTGCTGCGGGTGCAGCCAGCGCACCAGGGCCTCGGCCCCCCGGACGCTGCCGTCGCCGAGGTGGACCAGCGGCTGGTACTCGATGAAGAACTCACTCCGGTCAAGGGCCGCCGGCAGTGCCGTGGTGAGCCCGTGGCGGGTGATCGCCTTCAGGTCGGCCTCGGGGTCGGCCAGTTCGAAGCGGTTGCCGCCCGCCGACTTCGCCCGGTACATGGTGATGTCGGCGCTGCGCAGTACTTCCGCCGGGCCCCGCTCCCCCGCCGGCCCCTCGACGATGCCGATGCTGCCGCGCACGGTCAGCTCACGTCCGTCGACACTGACCGGGGCGATCAGCGCGTGCATGATGCGCGCGGCGAGCTCGTCGACCTCGGTCTCGGTGTCGGGGCCGGTGGTCAGCGCCACGAACTCGTCGCCGCCCAGCCGGGCCACCATCTCGCCCGGCGCGGTCGCACAGGACTGCAGCCGGTCGGCGACCTCGACGAGCAGCCGGTCGCCGGCCGCGTGACCGAGGCTGTCGTTGATGGTCTTGAAGCCGTCGAGGTCGAGATAGCACAGGCCGAAGCGCTGACCCTCGCCCGCCGTCACCGCCTTCTCCAGACGTTCGAAGAACAGGGTGCGGTTGGGCAGCCCGGTGAGTGCGTCGTGCGTGGCCTCGTACCGCAGCCGCAGGTTGAGGAGCCTGCGCTCGGTGGTGTCCTCCATCAGGGCCAGCTGGTACTGCGGCCGGCCGTCGGCGTCCCGCAGCAGGGAGACCGTGAGGTTGGTCCACAGGACCGTTCCGTCGGGGCGGTGGAACGCCTTCTCGACATGGTAGTGCTCACGCTCGCCGCGGACGAGCTCCTCGTACAGCCGCCAGACCTGGGGGGCGTCGTCCTGGTGCGTCCACTCCGTGACCTTGCGGCCTCGTACGGCCTGTTCCGAGCCGCCGAACATGCGTTGCAGCGCGCCGTTGATCTGCAGGATGTTCCCGTCGAGGTCGGCGATGCCGATACCTATGGCCGCGCCCTCGAAGACCGCGCGGAAACGGGCCTCGCTGGCGTGCAGCGCCTCGGCGACCGCGCTGCGCGCACTCTGCGCGGCCCACGCGATCGCCTCCTGCTCGGCCAGTGTCCGGTCGCGCAGCGCGCCGGCGTATCCGGCGGCCATGGCGTGCTGGAGCCTTGACGAACGGGCGCGCAGATCCTCCTGCGGGCCGTCCTCGCCGCAGTACAGCACCAGATAGGCGTCCACGCAGTCGAGCGAGCGGCTGAGCGCCTCGGGGTCGGTGCAGTGCGCGGAGACCAGCGCGGCGCCGACGGCCCGGCCCTCCTCGGCGTCGAACGTCCTGGCCAGCAGTGCCTGGCTCAACCTTCCGGCGAGCGGCAGGAGTTGCTCCTCGAACTCCGGCCGGGTGAGCGACATGGAGGTCACCTGGTAGACCGCCCGGCTCCAGATGGTCGCGAACCTGCGCAGTCTGTCCTCGGGGCTGTCCGGCGCGGCGGTCACGCCTTGCGCCCCACGCCGGCGAATCCGGAGAAGGAGTACGGATCCTCGTCCTCCGGAGCCGTCTCCGGCCGCCAGCGCGGCATCGGCACCAGTCCCGGTTCCACCATGTCGTACCCCTCGAAGAACCGCGCGATCGCATCACGCGAGCGCATGACCAGCGGGTTGCGAATGTCCTTGTACACGTCGACCGCGCCCCCGGCCCGCTCCGGTGGCAGCGGGATTCCCTCGTACGAGGCGTGCGTCAGGACGAGCAGGCTGCCGGGCGCCAGCGCGTCGCGCAGCTCGGCGACCGCCGCGTACGGGTCGTCCATGTCTTCCACGAAGTGCAGTATGGCAACGAGAAGCAGGGCCACTGGCCGGTTCTGGTCGATCAGGCCCCGCACCCGGGGGCTGTCCAGGATCTCCCGGGGCTTGCGCAGATCGGCGGCGAGGACATCCGCGTGCTCGTTGCCCGCGAGGACCGCCTGGCTGTGTGCGACGGCAACCGGGTCGTGGTCGACGTACATCACCCGTGCCTCGGGGGCGGCCTCCCGGGCCACTTCGTGGACGCTGCCGAAGGTGGGAATGCCGGAGCCGATGTCGAGGAACTGGGTGATGCCCTCGGCGACGGCGAAGCGGACGGCCCGGCGCATGAACGCGCGGTTGGCCTGCATGATCTTCGGAAGTCCCGGCATGAACTCCATGGCCCTGCGGGCCGCTTCCCGGTCGACCTCGAAGTTGTGCGAACCGCCCAGGTAGAAGTCGTAGATCCGGGAAACGCTCGGCACCGAGATGTCGATGCCCCGGGGGGCCCAGGCGGGACGCTCCATCTATCTCTCTCCCAGGAGTTGGCAGGCGTTGGCGCTCCAGTGTTCGAGCTGAGGTTACTGATCGCCTGCCAAAGGGGCGAGCGGAAACGGAAATTGACCATCCGTTCCCGGTCACTGCCTGCGGCACGTGCCGAATTGACGTACCGCGAACTCTCCACGAAAAGTATCCGGAGCATTCCAAAGAGTTCGCAAGGGTTACGAAGTGTCGATGCCGACTCCCGGTGAAATACGGCGAGTCGGGGACGATTCAGTGGCAAATCACCCCGCTCACCGGCACGTTGCGGACATGCCGAAGCGGCCTGCTCCCTCCGTGCGGCACAGAATGTGCGACACGGAGGGAGCAGGCCCCTGAAGAAGCTGGTTTTTCCTACTACTGGTTCGGAGCCCCGATCGCCTTTCCGTCGGGTGCCACGGCGTACCAGGTGCCGCCGACGCCCTGGCCGTTGGTGTCGCCGGGCTCCTTGTCGTTGGCGAAGGTGTAGATCGGTACGCAGTCGATGGACTGCTGCTTGATTCCGTCGGGACGGTCGAAGACCACGTAGCCCCGGTTGGGGGTGGACCCCTGCAGATCGATGCCCTTGGTGTCCTCAGCGTCGACCGGCGCGACGACGGGCCACTTCTCCAGGCACGCGTCGGTGCACTTGGTGGACATCGGCCACTGCGTGTCCTTCAGGAACCGGTAGACGGTCATGCCGTTCTTGTCGATGACGATCTCACCGAGCTTGGGGTCGTTGCGGGTGGACAGGCCGGGCAGCGAGGCCAGCGTCGCCTTCTTGCCGTCGGGAGCGAGGCCGTACCACTTGCCTCCCACGCCCTGGCCCTTGATGTCACCGGGCGCGGTGTCCTTGGCGTAGTAGTAGGCCGGCCAGCCGCCGACGGTCAGCTGCTTGGCGCCGTCGGCACGGGTCACCTCGCCGAGCAGCGCGGCATCGATACCGGCACCAGCCGTGACATCGCCCGCCGGGACCGGCGGCCAGGCGGTGGCGCAGTCACCGTCACAGTTGGATTTCGGCGGTTCGGCCGTGTCCGCGTCGAAGCGGTAGATCGTACGACCGGAGCCGCTTGCCAGCACCTTGCCGATCTCCGCGCTGGCGACCACGTTCAGCTGGCCGGCCGCGGCCGAGTTGCCCGCGGCGGCCTGCTCTCCAGTGGCATCCGTGCCGGTACCCGTACCCGTGCCGGTACCCGTACCCGTGCCTGCCGTGCTCGTGCCGGCCACGGTTCCGCCAACGGCGGCCGGTGCCGCAGCGCCGACGTTCTGGCTGCTCGCGTCGGCGCCGTTGTCCTGACCGCACGCCGTCGTCAGCGCCAGCACGGCCGCAGCTGACGCTACGAGTGAGGCGCTCCGCCAGGAGGTCTTCATTACGTACTCCCCGTAATCATTAGGGTGTTGCGACGCCCTGTTGGGCCGCCGCACGGTTCTGAATACGGGCGGGGGTGGTCACTGTGTTCAACCACTGCACAAAATTCTTTCCGAACCCTGTGGCCTCACGTGCCACACGTCGCACACACGGTCGGACCATCGGACACACCTAGAACAGGCGATCTAAACCACAGCACGACAAATGTCACTCGTTCGGGGCAATCACCTCGCGCTCCCGCGCACGCGGGTGCACTCAGCCCACATGATCTTCGTCGTGTATGGACCCACACGGACCCGATTCGCCCTCGCCATACGGGTGTTGGCGCTGCTGACACTGACCTGGCTGCTCGTCGGCGTGCCGAGCGGCACGGCCGCAGCGACGACCTGCGTCTCCGTCTCCACCGGCCTGGGCGGCGACACGTCGGTGACGGTCACCGGGAACGCCGCCACGGTCACGGCCGACACCGGCGCCCCGGCCACCGGAGACGGCTGGTCGGTCAGCGCGGGCAACGGCGGAGCGGTCGTCACCGGCAACGGCACGGCGGTCGTCGTCGGCACCGGTTCCTGGTGCCCGACCCCGACACCACCGCCGCCCTGCCCCACCCCGACACCCACACCTTCACCGACTCCCACTCCCCCACCGACCCCCACTCCCCCACCGACACCTACGCCCACGCCCACGCCCACGCCCACGCCGGAACCTCCTCCGCCACCACCGACGCCGACGCCTGCTCCCAAGCCCACTCCCCCGCGGACGCCGGCTCCGGCGCCGGAGCCACCGGCTCCCCCACCCGCCCCGGCACCCCGGCCGACCCCGAGTCCGCCGCTACCCCCCGCGCCCGCTCCCGCGCGCACAACGACGCGCACGCCGGAGCCGAGCCCGACCGCGTCACCGACTCCGGTGAGCTACCCGCCGTACCACGCGTCCGCCCACAAACGGACCCCCCGCAGTGGCCCTTCACTGGTCTCGTTCACCCTGCTCGTCACTTTGCCCGCGCTGATCGCCGTCGTCGCACTGCGTCCACGCTGACCCCTTGGAGACATCCCCTTGTCGGAATGGCTTGTTCTCGCCGTCGCGATCGCGGCCGCGTGCGCGGTCGTCATCCTCATCACCGTCGTACGGGACCGCAGGGCCCGGGAGGACGAGGATCCGTCCGACACTCCGGACGTGATCGAGTACATGACGATGTGGATCGGCGTGGTCTACGCCATCGTGCTGGGCCTGGCCATCGCCGGCGTCTGGGAGGCGCGCGGCGTCGCCCAGGACCACGTCGCGACCGAGGCCCACGCACTGCACGAGATCTCCGAGCGTGTGCGGGTCTATCCGCCGGACGTCCGTGACCGCATTCGGGCCGACGTCAACGCCTATGTCGGACACGTCGTCAAAACCGAGTGGAAGGAGATGTCCGACAACGGGCGGGTCACCGAGCGCGGCGACCAACTGCTGGACCGTGTCCGTGCCGACGTGACCGACTACGAGCCGAAGACGGACTTCCAGGCGCAGGCCTACCAGCCGCTCCTCGACCAGGTGACCACGGCGGACCAGGCTCGCACTGCACGCGCCGACTCGACCGGACCGACCATGCCCGGCGTCGTGTGGTTCGGTCTGATCGCGGGAGCCATGATCACGGTCGGGATGATCTTCGCACTCCAGATCCGCCGCACGCCCCGCGAGCTGATCCTCGCCGGGCTGTTCTCCACCCTGATCGCCTTCCTGCTCTTCCTGATCTGGGACTTCGACGCGCCCTACAGCCGCGGCATCACCGCCACGGCGGATCCGTTCCTGACGCTCTTTCCGGGCGCGGACCGCTGACCGTCCGCGGATCGGCGGGAACCGGCTGACGGTTCCTCACCGGACGCACCCACGGGGGACACCCGCCACGCGCGCGTGTCCCCCGACTCGCTCAACGAGGTCCCCCGAGCGGCCCATATCTGTGCCCCATTCGCACGACACCGATCGCGCGTACGCACACGTGTTCTTAGCGTTTCGGTCATCGAGGTGCATTTCTGGCGCGAACGGTACGGCGCGAGCGGAAAAGGTCCGCAGCTGCTCCTCGGGGACCCGGAGGACTCACATGCGCGCGATACGCGTCGCTTCGGCCGCACTGCTGGGCGTCACCGCCCTCACCCTCACCGCACCCGCCGCTCACGCGGCCGTCACGGACAACAGCGTCACGTCGTTCGGCTTCAGCGTCGTGCCCTCCACCATCGCGGCGGGCGGACAGGTCACCCTCCGCGTGGACAACTGCAACGACGACACCCGGGTGTCCTCCGGTGTCTTCGATCCGGTCACCATCCCCAAGGGGCGCTCGTCGACAACGGCGAAGGTCGACTGGGACGCCAAACCGGGGGCCGCGTACCGGGTGACGTTCACCTGCGGGGGCGAGAGCGGCCACACCGATCTCACCATCGCCATCGGGCAGCCCAGCAACCCCACGCACTACCCCCTGCCTGTCCAGCATGGCGTGCACGCGGGCGAGGGCGGCAGCGCCGCCGGCTTCGACCTCAGGGAGATCGGCCTGGGCGCCGCGCTCATCGCGGGGTCGCTGACGGTGGCGTACCACTTCTCACGCCGTCGCACCGGCGACGACAACGCCTGACGACACCACAACAGCCCTTCGCCCCGGACCCTGACGGGTTCCGGGGCGAAGGGCTGTGACGTGCGGTCCGCACTCCCGAGGCGGGTGAGCGTCAGATCCGGTTCTCGGCGCGGCGGCGCATCCAGAACACGCCACCGCCGACGAGCGCGGCGGCCACCAGTCCGCCCCCGATCGCCATGTCGGCCGGGGTGGCCCCGGTGGAGCTGCTGCCACCGAGTCCGCCCCGGACACCGCCGATGACCGTGAACACACTGGTGAAGGTCTTCGTCCGGTTCTCACAGTTGGTGGTGACGCTGTACGAACCCGCGGTGGCGTTCGAGTTGACCGTCACCGTCGCCGTCGCCGTGCTGCCGTTGATGGACTTGAGCCTGGTCGCCGGGAAGGCGTTGGAACTGACCGTGCTGCCGTTCATGCCGCACGCAGAGCCGTTGACCGTGAGCACCAGCTGGCCGCCCGGTGCGATGACGCCCGGTGCGGCGGTGACGCCGGTCGGCTGGTCCCAGGCCGAGGCAGCCGGGGCGGCGAGCCCCACCGCGACAGCCGTGGCGGCAGACACCACCAGGGCACGAGTAGTACGCATGTGAACCTCCGCGGAAGGCGCCCCGGGACCCGTCCCCGGTCGATCGGCGAGAAAACGCCTCCCAGACGAACCCTCAGATGCCGTGCGCGCAGCCGCATTTCGGGAATGGTCCGTCCTGGTGAGGGGACACGCCGACGGAAGACCACACAATCAGATATTGCCGCAGGTCACGGACCGTCAGAAAAATACTTTCCCCGGCAACTCGGATGGCTCACGAACGACACGTCCGCCACCCGTTCGCTGCTGCCCCGTCGCCGGTTTCGCGCCGGGCACTTAGCGTTCTCGTATGCGCGATTGACACGGCGACGGCCGGGTCGAGAGGGGATGACGAATGTCTGCGTCCGAGCTGGCGGAAGAAGAGGAGCAGCGGAGGAAGCGCGCTCCATGGGGCGTGATAGCGCTTGTTCTGCTGACCGGCCTCGCTCTCATTCGGAACGGCTCGGGAGAGTTCGACGTGGGTCCGCCACAGCCCGCGTCGGCGGCGGCAGCGGACAGCCGCCTCCCGGGCGGCACCTTCTCCGGCGCCCCGGCCCCGCTGCCGTACTCGGTGGTCGACCGGGTGCGGATCCCGGCCATCCAGGTCGACGCGCCGGTGCTGCCAGTGGGTCTGGACGCGGCCGGGTGGGTGGACGCCCCGCCGCCGGAGGACCCTAATCTGGCCGGCTGGTTCACCGGTGCCGTGTCGCCCGGCGAGAAGGGCACCGCGGTGGTCGTCGGCCATGTCGACAACAAACTGGGCCCCGCCGTGTTCTACGGACTCGGGGCCCTCAAGAAGGGGAATCGCGTCGAGGTCCAGCGCCAGGACGGAAAAGTGGCCGTCTTCGAGATCTACGGCATCGAGGTCTTCGAGAAGAACGACTTCCCCGGCGACCGCGTCTACGGCAGCAGAAACACCCCCGAATTGCGGGTCATCACCTGCGGAGGCGGTTTCTCCGAGCAGAACGGCTACAACGGGAACGTCGTGGTGTTCGCCCGCCTGGTCGAGGTTCGCTGAGCGTTCCCCGGCCGGGCGGGCGAAAGCCCGTACCCACTATTTCCATTATGTGTAATGCCGGGTCGGTACGGTGACGTGGTACCCGGAATCCAGCAGTTCCGGCAGATAGTCGCGCAGTGCCCGGACGCTCTGCGAACGGTCGCCGCCCGCGTCGTGCGAGAGCACCACGACACCCGGGGCGGCGCCGCGCTCGACCCGGTCGACGATGGTGCGGGCGCCCGGTGCCATCCAGTCGAGGGTGTCGACGGTCCAGCCGAGCGGCTCCATTCCGAGCTCGGCGCCGATCTGGAAGGCGGCCCGGTTCCAGGCGCCGTAGGGGGCGCGGAACCAGACGGGTGCTTCACCACAGGCGTCCTCGACGACCTCGCAGGTGCGCACCATCTGGGAGCGGATCTCGGCGCGCGTCAGGCGCGTCAGCAGCGGGTGGGACCAGGTGTGGTTGCCGACGACGTGCCCGTCCTCGGTCATCTCGGCGAGCAGGTCCTTGTTGTCGACCGCCATCTCCCCGCACACGAAGAACATCGCTCGGACGTCGTGCTCGCGCAGGGTCTCCAGGATGTCCGGGGTGTAGCGGGGGTCGGGGCCGTCGTCGAAGGTCAGCACCATGGTGCGGCCGCGTCCGGACACGCGCAGCAGCGGTTCGCGGCGGACCAGGGTGCGGCCGTGGGTGGCGGCGCGCGGCGGACCGTATCCGGTGAGGGGCTCCAGGCGGTACGCGGAGGGCTTGAGCGCGCGATGCGCCGGGGGGCCTGCGGCGGGCCGGGCGGCCGGGGGCTTGTCCGCGCCCGCGGTGAGCAGCGCGGCCGTACCGGCCGCTCCCACGGCGGCGGTTCCGCCGATCATCAACACCCGGCGCCGTGTGAGCAACTGATCCTTCGTCATGATTCATCAGTCGCCCGCGCCGGTCCCGACGCCCCGCATCGACACCGGTGCGGCGGCGGGAAAGCACCCGTTGGGACCAGTGCGCCCCGGTCACGGCTCCCCGCTCGCCCGGTGGACACCCGGCTCCCGATAGCCTCGCGGCGTGACGGAACAGCAGCGCCCACCCCGGGGCGAGCAGCAGTTCGAGCGGGGCACGGACGGCCCGAAGGTCATCGTGACCGGCGTCGACGGCTCCGACTCCTCGCTCCGTGCCGCGTCCTACGCCGCGGGGCTGGCTCGGCGCCAGCACGCGCTGCTCGCCCTGGTGTACGTACAGCCGGTGATAGCGGCGGGTGCCGCGTTCGGGGCGCCCGTGGCGGAGACGACGGACAGCATCGCCGAGGACCTCATCGCGCAGATCCGGGAGGCGAGCGAGCAGGTCAAGGGGATATTCGATGTCCGGTGGGAGTTCCACACGTTCCGCGGGGACCCGTACACCGGGATGGTGAGGGCCGCCGACGATCTCAAGGCGGACGCGGTGGTGGTCGGCGCGTCCGAGCAGGCGGGTCACCGGATCATCGGGTCGGTCGCGATCCGGCTGGTGAAGGCCGGCCGCTGGCCGGTCACGGTCGTGCCGTAGCCACACCCCGGGCCGCTACTTGCCCATCGTCAGCCCGTCCTGGGCCGCGCCCCGGCTCAGGACCACGTCACGGATGCGGTCGCGCACGGCGCCCACGCCGGTGCCCCGCGCGAGCGCCTCGTTCAGGTTCACCACCCGGCCCGCGTCCAGGTCGTACATCTGGGGCACGAACTCGGCCCGGGTCACCTCCCAGCGGCCGCCCGCGCGGGCCGGCGGGGAGAAGGTGAAGCGGCCGAGGGTTCCCTGGTTTCCGCGCGGGTCGGGCAGCCGCTCGTGGTTGGTCATCCCGCCCGCGATCTGGTCACCCATGCCGTAGATCACCCAGGTGCCGTTGACCTTCTCGTAGGCCTGCGGGACATGGGCGTGGGTGCCGAGGATCAGATCGAGGTCGGGGCGGCCGTCGGCGGCGTGGGACGCGGTGAGCCGGCCGGCCAGAGCCAGTTGCGTCCCGTCGGGCTCGTCCTGCCATTCGGTGCCCCAGTGCAGGGAGACGGCCACGACGTCGGCGCCGGCGCGGCGGGCGGCCCGGGCGTCGGCGACGATCCGGTTCTCGTCGATGAGGTTGACGGCCCAGGGCTGCCCGGCCGGGAGCGGGTAACCGTTGGTGTCATAGGTGTAGGAGAGGTGCGCGACCTCGGCGCCTCCGGCGCGCAACAGCGTGACCGCGCCCGCCTCCTTCGCCGTGCGCGCCGATCCCGCGTGCCGTACGCCGGCACGGTCGAGAGCGTCCAGGGTGCGGTGGATGCCGGCGGCGCCGTCGTCCAGGGTGTGGTTGGAGGCGGTGGAGCAGCCGTCGTAGCCGGTGTCCGCGAGGGCCTGGGCGATCTGGGGCGGGGACTTGAAGGCGGGATAGCCGCTGTAGTCGCCGTCGGCTCCGTACACGGTCTCCATGTGGCAGAGCGCCAGGTCGGCGCGGGAGACGACGGGGGCGATTCCGGCCAGCATCGGGCGGAAGTCGTAGCCGGCGCCGCCCGCGTCGGTGCGCGCCCGCTCGATGACCGAGTCGTGCGGGAGGACGTCGCCGGAGGCGACGAGCGTGAAGCCGCGGGCGGGCGGGGGCGCCGCGGGGCGTCCCGTCGGCCCGGTCGGCGTTTCGGCCTGGCAGGCGGCGGTGGCCGCGACGAGAAGAACCACCGCCAGTCCTCTGGTCGTCGGTCGGCTGCGCATGATCATCGACTCATCCCGTTGCGGTCGTATGTACATGTCCATCAGTACGAATCCGCATACGGCCCGAAACGGGGATGGGGCCGTTCAGATGAGGAATCCGCCATTCAGACCGTTCGTCGTACCGTTCGTCGACGGGACCGACCGTCCGCCGCACACTCCGGTCCGCGCTCTGTCCCGAATCAGGACCTTGCGATGCCATACGGCCATGACGGCCGGAACCACGATCACCCACGGGACGACGACCGCCGAGCACGAGCTGGCCGCGCTGCAGCGCGAGCACGGCCGACCGCTCTTCGCCCTCCTGCTGCGCCTGTGCGACGGCGACCGGCAGCGCGCCGAGGACTTGGTGCAGGAGACTCTCGTACGCGCCTGGCAGCATCCCGAGGCGCTGCGCGCCGACGACTTCGACTCCGTACGGCCGTGGCTGCTGACCGTGGGGCGGCGGCTCGCCATCGACGCGCGGCGGGCCCGGCAGGCCCGGCCCGCCGAGGTCGGGGACGCGATCCTCGACAACGCCCGGGTGTGCGCCGATCACGCGGAACGGTCCGCGGCGACGCTCGATGTGCGGGAGGCTGTGAAGACACTCACTCCCGAGCACCGTGAAGTCCTGGTGCTCGTGTACTTCCAGGGGGCGAGTGTGGCGGAGGCCGCCGCGGCACTGGGAATCCCGCCCGGTACGGTGAAGTCTCGCGCGTACTACGCGCTGCGCGCCCTGCGCCGGGTCCTTCCGGGTTATGCGGCCGACCTGCGCTGAAACCAATGGTCGAGTCAAACCTCGGTAAAGCGCCTTGCCGAGGACCATGGTTGAGCAATCAGCTGTCTTCATCCGTGTCCGGACCGGGCGACAGTCCCGGGGGCCCGGGGTCGGGCGACGCGCACGCACCGGAGGAAGGCGGGAAGGGATGCTGCACAGAGGGCAAGAGAGCACGGACGGCACCGGCGGGGGCGAACTCACCGTCCCCATGGCCTGGTTGTACGCCGAGTACATCGCCGACGAGCTGCTGCGGACGGGCGACCTGATGCCGCCCACGTCCTTCGAGTTCCGCGCGGGTCGGGACGCGCTGGCGCTCACCATCTTCCTGTCCGACACCACCGGCGAGCTCTCGGGCATCCGGGTCATCACGCAACTGGAAAAGTGGCTTTCGCTCACGGCGTACGACCAGCCCTGGCAGGACTGGGTCCGCGAACGTATTTCCAGGTTGGCGGCCGACGCACTCGAATCAGGGGCGCCGGCGCCCGACTTGGACCTGGCCGCCGGCGCGTGGCGCTGGCTGGAGGAGACCGAGCTGCTCGCCCCGGACCTGGACGCCGTACCGGGTGGCGGGCCCGTGCTCGGTGAGGACGACGGACCGAAGGTGTGGACCCCGGCCTGGCGGCTCGGACTGCCCCTCGGTCATCTGGCGATCCATCTTTTCTAGAATCCGACCAATCCGCGGGCGCCACCGCTCCGAACACCTTAGGTCTCGATTCGGTATGAGGCTTGAGTGATTCCGCTGTCCGGTGCGTACCGGTGGGAGCAACACCACCCCACCCGCACCATCGGCACGAGGATTCGGCATGAGGTCCCTGGAACGGCATCGCGACGTCGGCGCATACGCGCTCGGCGTGCTCGACGAGGCGGACGCCTTCCGCTTCGAGGACCACCTCATGGAGTGCCCCCAGTGCGCGGCCCATGTGACCGAATTCGGTCCCGCCACACGGCAGTTGCTGCTGTACAGGCGGGCCACGCCGCGCGCTGTGCACCCCATGGCCCAACCCGGTCCCAGGCTTCTGGACCGGCTGCTCGGCGAAGTCGCGAACCGGCAGCGGGCCGGCCGCCGGCGCTGGCTGTACGCCGTGGCCGCCTCGGTGGTCTTCGCCGTGGCCGGACCCGGCATCGCGATCATGGCGGGCGGCGGTGACGCGGCCCCGGCGCAGCAGCTCACCGCGACCGACGAGCGGTCGGGTGTCTGGGCCCAGGTCACCAGCGAGAACACGGCCTGGGGCAGCCAGATCGAACTGAGGGTCAAGGACGGCGCCGGCCCTCGCGCCTGCCACCTCGTCGCCATCGCGGACGACGGCACGGAAGAGACGCTGACCAACTGGAACGTGCCCGAGCACGACGCCCGCGAAAGCACGATGATGGGCGCCTCGACGCTCCACCCGGACCAGATCGACCGGTACGAGCTGCGCTCCAACGACGGCCTGCACCTGGTGACGCTCGACGCCCCGTGACGTCAACTGCCCGCCTCGGGGCGCCTGTTGTCCTATTTCAGCAGGCGTGACATCCGGCGGTCCGCGAGCGGTTTGCCGCCCGTCTGGCAGGTCGGGCAGTACTGGAGCGAGGAGTCGCTGAAGGAGACCTCGCGGACGGTGTCGCCGCACACCGGGCAGGGCTCGCCGCTCCGGCCGTGCACCCTCAGGCCGCTCTTCTTCTCCGCCTTCAGGCGTCCGGCCGCGAGGCCCCGGGAGCGCTCGACCGCCTCGGTGAGCGTTGTGCGCAGTGCCTCGTACAGCCGCCTGTTCTCCTCGCGCGTGAGCGAGGCGGCGAGCTTGAACGGGGACATCCGCGCTGCATGCAGGATCTCGTCGCTGTAGGCGTTCCCCACCCCCGCGATCAGGCTCTGGTCGCGCAGCGCGCCCTTGAGCTGGCGCCGCTCCCCCGCCAGCAGACCGGTGAGCCGCGCCTCGTCGAAGTCGGCGGCTGGGGGTCCCCCCCCCAGGCCCTTGAGGCACTGGGGGAGGGTCCGGGCCGAGGCGGGCAACGCCGGGCACCTCCTGCGGATCGTGTACGACATACACCGCGAGCCGCTTCTGGGTGCCGCCGGCCTCGGTGAGGTCGAAGCCCTCACCCGTCTCCAGGGCGACACGCAGCGCGAGCGGGCCCTTTCCGGGCTTGGGCGGGCCGTCCGGAAGGCGGTCGCGCCAGTGCAGCCAGCCGGCACGGGCCAGGTGGGTAACGAAGTGCGGGCCGCCGTCCGCGACCAGGTCGAGGAACTTGCCGTACCGGTGCACGGCGGTGACCTCGCGGCCCTCGAAGGCGGTGACGGGTGGGTCGTACGTCTTCAGGACACTGATCGCGACGGGCAGCACCCGGACCACCTCGTGGCCCACGAGCCGCTCGGCCAGGAAGTCCCTGAGCGCTTCGACCTCGGGAAGTTCCGGCATACGTCCAGGGTGCCACCGCCCTCGCCGGTGGTCAGCTTCTGGACGGCATCACGAACTCGCACCACACGACCTTGCCGCCGCCCCGCGCCTCCACGCCCCACTCGTCGGTGAGGAGGTCGACCAGGAGCAGACCGCGCCCGGAGACACCCGACTCCCCGGCCTCCCGGCGGCGCGGAAGGGCGCTGGAGGCGTCCTCGACCTCGACGCGCAGCCGGCGTTCGGCGCCGCTCAGCACGCGCAGTGTGACGACCGCCGCGCCCTCGGTGTGCATCAGGGCGTTGGTGATCAGTTCGTCGGCCACCAGTTCGACCTCGTCGGCGCGCTCGCGGGCGCCCCAGGCCCGGACCGCAGCGCCGATCATGTGCCGTGCCTCGCTCAGCGCGTCGGGGTCGGCCGGCGCGACGTGCTGCTGGAGCCGCCCGCCCGACTGTACGGCGGCCACGCCCCGCCGGCGCAGGAGCAGCAGGGCCACATCGTCGTCCCCGCCCCGTTCGTCGGCCACCTCGATCAGGCGGTCGGCCAGTTCCCAGGCGCTCTCCGGACCGGCGGCGATGAGCGCCCGGAGGGTCCGCATCCCGTCGTCGAGGTCGGCCCCGGGCTCCTCGATGAGCCCGTCGGTGCACAGCACCAGGGTTTCGCCGGGGTCCAGTTCGAGGGTGCCCACCGGGTAGGCGAGGCGCCCGAACTCGGCGGACAGGCCGAGCGGCAGCCCGCCGTCGACCGGGACCCGGCGGCAGGTCCCGTCGGCGCGCCGCACCAGTGGGTCGAGATGGCCGGCCCGGACCGCCTGGACCACTCCGGTGGACAGGTCGGCCTCCGCGTACAGACAGGTCGCGAAGCGGTCGGTGTCGAGTTCGTGCAGGAAGACGGAGGCGCGGGCCATCACGGTGGCCGGCGGGTGGCCCTCGGCCGCATACGCCTTCAGGACGATCCGCAGCTGGCCCATGACGGCCGCGGCGTGCGTGTCGTGCCCCTGTACGTCTCCGATGACCGCGCCGACCCGGCCGCCCGGAAGTGGGATCACGTCGTACCAGTCGCCGCCGATGTCGCGGCCGAGCTGGCCGCCGGAGGAGGCCGCGCGGTAGCGGACGGCGATGTCGGCGCCCGGCACGTCGGGGATGCTGCGCGGCAGCATGGCCTGCTGGAGGCCCTGGGCCAGATCCTTCTCCTGCTCGTAGAGCATGGCGCGCTGGAGGCTCTGCGCGATGCTGGTGCCGAGCGCGACGAGTACGGCCCGGTCCTCGGCCGAGAAGCCGTGCCGGTCGTTGTACAGCAGGCCCATCGCGCCGATCGGCCGGGCCTGCGCGATGAGCGGCAGATAGGCGGCCGAGGTGATCTTCAGGTCGGTGAGGTGCGGCCACAGGATCGGGTATCCGGCCGCGAACTCCTCCGGCGACTCGATGAAACGCGGGCTGAGGGTCCGTACGACGTCGCCCATCGGGTAGGGCTCGTCGATGCGGGTGATGCGGGTTCCGGGCACGGAGGCGCCCGCCGGACCCTCGGCGACCAGTCGGATGCGGCCGGCCTCCACCAGGCCCATGACGAGGCTGGCCGCCCCGAGGTGGGGGACGCCGTGGGAGTCGGTGAGGACGTCGATGACGTCCTCCACGGTGCGGGCGTGCGCGAGGGCCGCTGTGATGACCTGGACGACGTTGGTCTGGCGGCGCCGGACCTCGTCCTGGGCGGCCTGCTGGGTGCGGGCCTGGCTGTCCCGCAGCTCCTGTGCGGCGTCGCGGACGATGCCGATGACCCGGCGCGGGCGGCCCGTCTCGTCTCGGCGGATGTAGCCCTGGGTGTGGGTCCACTGGAGGGAGCCGTCGCGCCGCCGGACGCGGAAGTAGACGCCGTAGTTCTCGCTGCCGTCCTTCATGGCCTCGGCGACGACGGAGTCGATCCGGAGTCCCTCCATCCGGGGTACCCGGACGGCCAAACTCTCGGGGTGGCCGTCGTATTCGTCGGGGCGCAGATCGAAGATCTCGTACGCCAGTGCGTCCATGTGGAACAGGCCCGCGTCCAGGTCCCAGTCGAACGTTCCCATGCGGTTGAGCGCCAGAATCGGATCCGGGTGGGCGGGCCAGTCGTCCGGGAGTGACAGGGCGCTCGCTCCCCGATCAGCCATGGGGCCACCTTGCCAGTGTTTGGCTGATTCTTCGACTTGTCCGACGCCTTTCCCCGGGCATCGTTCACTCGCCGAAACCCTCGCAGGGGTCGTACGGGGCATAGGAACCGTATGGGGTGGTTCTCTCGTCGGGAATCAGGCCGCCGCCGTCAAGGAGGTCGGGGATCTCCGGGACGGTGTCGGGGCCGATCTCGGCGCAGGCGTCCTGGGCCGTACCGAGGCCGAGGTCGTCCGGGGACACGGCCTCCTCACCGGGCGGGTCGCCGTCCCAGCCGCCGACGAGAAGGGCCGCCGAGAGTGCGCAGGCAGTGACAAGGGTTCGGTGCATTCCCCATTGTCTGCGTCACCCACTCGGCGCACGCAAGCCGAGAACGGTCACCCAACGTCACAATGGGGGGAGAGAGGAGCGAGCGACGTGGAGTGGTTCACCGCACCCGACTACTGGCTGAGCCGTCTGCTCTTCCAGCGTGGCCTGGCCTGCGTCTACCTCGTCGCGTTCCTGGGCGCGGCCCTTCAGTTCCGGGCGCTCATCGGCGAGCGGGGCATGCTTCCGGTGCCCCGTCTGGTCGCCCGGGTCGGCTTCCGGCAGGCACCGAGCGTGTTCCAACTCCACTACTCCGACCGCTTCTTCGCCGTCTGGTCCTGGGCGGGCTGCGCGGTGTCGGTGGCTCTGCTCGCCGGGCTCGACTCTCAACTCCCGCTCTGGGCGGGCATGTTGTTGTGGCTGCTGCCGTGGGCGATGTATCTGTCGATCGTCAACGTCGGTCAGACCTGGTACGGCTTCGGCTGGGAGTCGCTGCTCCTGGAGGTCGGCTTCCTCGCCGTGTTCCTGGGGAACGACGAGGTCGCGCCGCCGGTCGTGGTGCTGTTCCTGCTGCGCTGGATCCTGTTCCGCGTGGAGTTCGGCGCCGGTCTGATCAAGCTGCGTGGTGACGCGTGCTGGCGAAAACTGACCTGCCTCGACTTCCACCACGAGACACAGCCGATGCCGGGCCCGCTGAGCTGGTTCTTCCACCATCTGCCGAGGCCGGTGCACCGGATGGAGACGGCCGCCAACCACTTCACGCAACTCGCCGTCCCTGTCCTGCTGTTCACCCCGCAGCCGGTGGCGACGGCCGCCGCGTGCCTGATGATCGTCACCCAGTTGTGGCTGGTTCTGTCGGGCAACTTCTCCTGGCTGAACTGGATCACGATCGTGCTGGCCCTGTCGGCGGTGCGTCTCCCGGACACGGCACCTTCGGCCCTCCCGGACATCCCGCTCTGGTACGAGATCGTGGTCCTGGCCGTCGCCACGGGACTGGTGGTCCTCAGTTACCGCCCGGTCCGCAACATGCTCTCGCGCCGCCAGGTCATGAACCGCTCCTTCGATCCGCTGCACCTGGTCAACAGCTACGGCGCGTTCGGCAGCGTCAGCCGCATCCGGTACGAGGTGATCATCGAGGGCACGGCGGACGACGTTCCGCGTGAGGGGTCGGACTGGCGGGAGTACGAGTTCAAGGGCAAGCCGGGTGAACCAGGGCGCTGGCCACGCCAGTTCGCGCCCTACCATCTGCGGCTCGACTGGATGATGTGGTTCGCCGCGCTGTCGCCCGCGTACGCCGGCTCGTGGTTCGGCGCGATGATCGAACGACTCCTGGAGAACGACCGGGACACGCTCCGGCTGCTGCGCCGTTCCCCGTTCCCGCCGGACGCGCCCCCGCGCCATGTCCGCGCCCGCCTCTTCCGCTACCGCTACACGACCTGGCGGGAGCTGCGGGCGACGGGCGCTTGCTGGGAGCGGGTGTACGTAAGGGAGTTCATGCCGCCGACGCGACTGGCCGCCGGGCCGGCTCAGAGGCCGTAGCCGCGGGTCGCGGTGCCAGTGAAGACCTCCTCGCGTTCGCCCGCGCCGAGGGAGACGGTCAACTCCTCGGCCAGGGACATCACTTGGCCGTACGACGCGGCGAGCGTGCACACCGGCCGGCCCGAGCCGAACATCAGCCGGCCAGGGCCGAAGGCGTCCAGGACCGTCCGCGTACGGACGCACGTCGTCGGTCGTCCAGGAGGCGTGGTCCGCCTCGGTGACCAGGCCGGAGAGCTTGCCCACCGCGTTGGGCAGGGTGGCCGGGGAGTGGAGGCCCGACGCCCAGGGTTCCCTCGCACCGAGAACGATCGGTGGCTTGCCCAGGTGGTCCAGGACGAAGGTGGGTTGCGGCAGTGACCGGGCGGCCCCGACACAGGCGGGCAACTGGTGCGGAAGGACGACCAGGTCGTACACCAGGGCGCTGCCACGACTGCGGTCAGGCCACGGCGTGCGTCCGGGCGCAGCAGCCACTCCGGAGAAGGGTTACGGATGTGCCCAGGAGCCGACGTCTTGGATACGTACCCATCTGGAAGCTCCCGTTCATCGGAGGTGTGACGATCGAGCGCGCCCCAGGGACTGTCAATGCGCCCCCAGAGAAGTTCGGCCAGTGATCGGCTGATCAGCGACTCTGCGACGGGAGCCGGATGCCCTGGTGCACGAAAAGTCCAGGAGCTCCGGGTCGAATGTCCAGGCTCGACGACACTCGACGGCCCTTGTACTCACGAGTAGCCTCGTCGCCGCACGCGTAGCACCATGTGTCGCATCCACCCCGAGGAGCCTCCGTGACCAGCTGGGCCGGCCGTACCGCCACCGAGATCGCCGCCGCCGTACGCGAGAAGCGCGTCACGCCCCGCGAAGTCGTGGCCGAGCATCTCGCGCGCGTCGAACTGCTGGACGCCCGCGTCGGAGCGTTCCGCCGACTGCGGTCCCAGGAGGCGCTGGCCGAGGCGGACGAGGTGGCCGGGCGCGCCGATCTGGCCGACCTCCCGCTCGCGGGCGTACCCGTGGCGGTCAAGGACAACCTGGGTGTGCGCGGCGAGCCGACCCGGCACGGTTCCACCGCGACGCCCGACACCCCCGCCGGCCACGACCATGTCACCGTGGCCCGGCTCCGGGCTGCGGGCGCGGTTGTCGTCGGGCTCACCAATGTGCCCGAGCTGTGCATCTGGGGCACCACGGAGGGCCCTCTCGGCACGGCCCGCAACCCATGGGACACCACCCGCACGGCGGGCGGTTCCTCGGGCGGGAGCGCGGCAGCCGTCGGTGCCGGAATGGTGCCGATCGCGCTGGGCAACGACGGCATGGGCTCGCTGCGCATCCCCGCCGCCAACTGCGGGGTCGTCACCATCAAGCCGGGCTTCGGGGTCGTCCCGGCGGGCATCGGCAACGGCGACTGGTTCGGCATGTCGGAGAACGGTCCACTGGCCACGACGGTCGAGGACGCCCGCCTGGTGCTGTCGGTCCTCGCGGACTCCGAGTTCGTACGGTCGACCGCCCGCGCCGGTCGCAGGATCGCCCTCTCCGTCCGCAGCCCCATCACCGGCGTCACCATCAGCAAGCCGTACACGTCCGCCGCCCGCGAGGCCGCCGCACTGCTGGACGGCGCCGGTCACGAGGTGCGGCCCGCCGACCCGCCGTACCCGCTGTCGATCGGCGTGACCTCGTTCACGCACTGGACGGCGGGCACGGCACGCGACACGGAGGACTTCGACCGGAGCGGACTGACCCGGCGCACCCGGGTCCACGCGGCCGTCGGGCGCCGGTTCGTCGGATACGTCGAACGGGGGCAGCACAAGGAACAGCTGCGCCGGCGCCTTGAGCCGTTCTTCGCCGAGCACGACGTGCTGCTCACCCCGGCACTCGCCCGCCGCTCCCCCACCGCCGCGGCCTGGCACGAGCGGGGCTGGCTGCGCAACGTCCTCGCCAACACCAACTACTCGCCGATGACACCCCCGTGGAACCTGACGGGCTGGCCGGCGATGGCGGTGCCGTTCGGCACGTTGCCCTCGGGCGCGCCCTGCGCCGTACAGCTGGTGGGGCTGCCGGGGTCGGAGGCCGTACTCCTCGACGTGGCACAGCAGTTGGAGGAGCTGCACCCCTGGCAACGGACGGCTCCGCTCGCCTAGAAAGGCCGGTCCTGGTGCCGGTCAGCCGCCGAGGGCCCTGTACATGATGTGCAGGCCCACCCGGCCGTGCCGGGGATGCTCGTAGGCGGCCGGCACCGTGCCGAGGACGGTGAAGCCGAGCGAGGTCCACAGCTTGACCGCCGGGTTGGTCTCGACGACGGCGTTGAAGACCATGCCCCGGTAGCCGTGCGCCTCGGCATCGCGCAGGACGTGTTCGGCGAGGGCGCGGCCGATGCCACGGCCGCCGCAGTCGGGGTCGACCATGAAACCGGCGTTGGCGACACGAGCGGCGGGGCCGGCGTAGTTGGGGGTGAGGAAGGCGGAGCCGACGACGGCGCCGGCGCTGTCCTCGGCGACGTACACGCGCTTGGCCGGGCTCATCCACAGGGCGCGGGCCGCTTCCTCGGAGGTGTCCGGGTCCCAGGTGTAGGTCTCGGCGGCGGCGACGATGCGGTGCCAGAACGGCCAGATCCGCAGCCAGTCACCGGCTGCGGCTTCTCGGATCAGCATGGGCGTGAGTCTGGCACGCCCATGCCGACGGTGATCTCTACGGGTCCAGCCGGGGCGTCAGTCGACGCTGGGCAGGATGTGCGGCTCGGCGAGGTCGTCCTCGTAGCCCGCCAGGCGGATCGGGGCGGACCTGGCCCACACGTCGAGGCTGCCGAGGCGGTCGCTCCGGTCGCATGGGCCGGTCGTGCGTTCCTCAGGGTCCTGCTCGAGGTTCGTCTTCTCCGGTGTCACCGCGCACTCCTTATGTGTCGGGTCACCCTCAGGACAATCGGGACCAGTCTGATGCCGGTCGCCTTGCGTCCACTCGGGTCTGGGTCAAGAGCAGTCAGGACGCGGTGGCGCCGGTAACGGACCGTGGGTGTGGGTGGAACCCAGTCGTGCTGCCCGTCCGCCCCAGTATTAACCAAATGAGCGGACGCCCGCTCGATGGGGTGAAAACAAGCGGTAAAGATCTCACGTCGCTCAGTGTTCATTCAGCCATAATCTGGGGTTGTTTGTTACCTCGGGCCTGGTTTGAGCGTCACCCGTACGGCTCAGTCGGCGCACCCACGTACGCCATTTCCGGAACACGTCCGTCAGTTCAGCTCCCGTTGGCCCGCGCGCAAGTCGGCCATGATCTGCTGGCCGACGGCAACGGCTGGTCCCGCGGTAGGACTCGGGAGGACTGACGCATGGAGCTGCGCGGCGTCGAGGAGCTGATGGATCTGCTGCACGCCTGCCGGGGCACCCCCGAGCACGGCGGCGGCCCGGCCGGTCCCGTGGACCTGCACCACCACGCGCTCCAGACGGCGGCCCTGCTGCGCCGAAGCCGCCCCGCCGACAAGGAACTCCAGGTCGCGGGCCTGGTGCATGTCATCGGCCGGCTCCTCGTACCCGGCGATCCCACCCGCCACGCCCGGATCGCGGCGGACGCCGTACGGCACCTGCTCGGCGAACGGGTCGCCCGCCTCGTACACGACAGCCCGCACACCACGGACCTGGATCCGCACGTGGACGCCGACGCGCTGACCCTGCGCCAGGCGGACGAGGCCGGCCTGGTGCCGGGGTTCGACGCGGGCGTCCTGGAGGACTGGCGCACGCTGTTGGGGCTGGTCGCGAAGCAGCACTCCCGGCTGAGCGCCGTCGACTGAACTCCCTCAGGTCCAGGGCTGTTGACTGACGGTCCGTCATGAGACGGTACGCGGATGACGTCGCCGTACGGACTCGACGGGCGGGTGGCCCTGGTCACCGGGGGCACTCGTGGGATCGGGCTGGCCGTCGCCGGGGCACTGGTGCGGGCGGGCGCTCGGGTGTGTGTGACGGCCCGTGATCCGGACGGGGTGCGGCGGGCCGCCGAAGGGCTCGGCGGGGTCGGGCTGGCAGGCAGCGTCGCCGATCCGGCACACCTGCTGGCGTTGACCGAGTTCACACTCGACGCCTTTGGCCGGGTCGACATCGTTGTGAACAACGCGGCCACGAACCTCCCCTACGGCCCGCTCATGAACGCCGACCCGGACGTCTGGCGTGAGACGTTCACCGTGAACGTCGAGGCGCCGCTGCGGCTGGCGCAGTGCGTGTGGCGGGCGTGGATGCGCGACCACGGCGGCTCCGTGGTCAACATCTGCACGGAGGGCGCCACGCATGTCGGCCCCAACATCGGCGCATACGGCACCAGCAAGGCGGCCCTGCTGCACCTCACGCGGCAACTCGCAGGCGAGCTGGCGCCGCAGGTGCGCGTCAACTCGGTCTCGCCCGGCCTCGTACGCACGGAGATGGCCCGCTTCGTGTGGGAGCACGACGAGGACGCCGTAGCCGCCGGGCTCCCCCTCGGCCGGATCGGCGAACCCGAGGACGTCGCCCGCGCGGTGGTGTGGCTGGCGTCGGACGCGGCGGAGTGGATCACCGGAGCGGACCTGGTGGTGGACGGAGGGACACGGGTACGTCCCGCGCGTGCGGCAACGGCCTACACGGTGCATGAACACCTACGGCGACACGAACCGACCTGAACCGACCTGGCGGCGCGGGGCCGTGTCGATATGCGGCTCCACCGCGTGGGCACGACCAGCCCCCAACGGCCGGCAGGCGCACCTGCGCCACCCGCCTACCACTTGCCGGGCGCGTAGTCCTTCATGAAGACCCCGTACAGGTCGTCCCCCGCCTCGCCACGCACGATCGGGTCGTAGACCCGTGCCGCGCCGTCCACAAGGTCGAGAGGCGCATGGAACCCCTCGTCGGCCAGCCTCAGCTTGTCGTAGTGCGGCCGTTCGTCCGTGATCCAACCCGTGTCGACCGACGTCATCAGAATACCGTCGCTCTGGAACATCTCCTGCGCACTGGTCCGCGTCACCATGTTCATCGCGGCCTTCGCGGCGTTCGTGTTCGGGTGGCCCGCCCCCTTGTAGCCGCGGCCGAACACGCCCTCCATCGCCGACACGTTGACGACGTACGCGCGCTTGCTCGCCGCGTCGCGCGCGGCCCCGGCCATCGCCGGCCGCAGCTTGCTGATCAGGATGAACGGCGCCGTGTAGTTGCACAGCTGGGTTTCGAGAAGCTCCACCGGGGAGATCTGCTCGATGGTCTGCACCCAGGTGTTGGTGTCGACGACGTCGGGGACCAGGCCGCCCGCGTCGATGGCGGTGCCGTCGAGGTGCCGGGCGACGCTGGCGTTGCCCGCGACCAGGGCGAGGTCGGCGACCTGCTGGGCGTCGAGGCCGCTGATACCGACGGGCAGCGCGGTCAGTCCGTCGACCGCGCCGGAGTTGAAGGCGCCGAGGACGTGGTGGGCGGGCAGTTCACCGGCCGGCAGCGGTGCGCTCTCGGCCTCGACCAGAGCGGCGTACGCGGAGGGCAGCCGGCGTACCGTCTGGGTCGCGTTGTTGATCAGGATGTCGAGCGGGCCCTGCTCGGCGATCCGGTCGGCCAGGGCCACGACCTGCGCCGGGTCGCGCAGGTCGGTGCCGACGACCGCCAGCCGGTGGATCCAGTCCGCGGAGTCGTCCATGGCCTTGAAGCGGCGGATGGCGTCCTTGGGGAAGCGCGTGGTGATCGTGGTGTGCGCGCCGTCGCGCAGCAGCCGCAGCGCGATGTACATGCCGATCTTGGCCCGGCCGCCGGTGAGCAGCGCGCGCTTGCCGGTGAGGTCGGTGCGGGCGTCGCGGCGGGAGCGGTTCAGGGCGGCGCAGTCCTGACAGAGCTGGTGGTAGAAGTAGTCGACCTCGACGTACCTGGTCTTGCAGGTGTAGCAGGAGCGCGGGCGCTGGAGTATCCCCGCGATCTGCCCCTCCTCGGTCACCGACGACGGCAGGATGCCCTCGGTCTCGTCGTCGATGCGCTGGGCGGAGCCGGTCGCGGTGGACTCGGTGACCGCCTTGTCGTGGGCGGTCTTGGAGGCCCTGCGCTCCTGCCGGCGGCGCTGCTTGACCGTGCGGTAGACGCCGGCGGTGGCGCGGCGCACGGCGATGGCGTCGGGGTGGTCGACGTCCAGCTTGTCGAGTTCTTCGAGCACGCTGAGGCAGACGGCCATGCGCTCGGGGTCGATGCCGGGACCATGGGAGACGTCGTCCACGTCGTCCAGACCGTCCACGGCCGTCGGGCCGTCCTCTGTCACCGTCATCGCGCTGCCGTTCCCTGGGTCGCATTCGCGGCGCTCAGACCGCGCCCGCTCTCGAACAGGCGATTTTACGGAAGCCCGGTCCAAGTCACCAAACCCGCGACGATCATGACGCAGGTCACAGGGTGCAGGCGGCGACCAGAGTCTCCACCTCCGCGGACAGTGCGGCGGCGAACCGGTCGAGGTCCGGGACGGCTTCCGCGTCCGCGACGAGCCCGAAGTGGACCTGCCCCCGGTAGGTCGAGATGGCGACCGCCAGCGACTGGCCCTGGGCGAGCGGGGCGAAGGGGTAGACCTCGGTGAGCGGGTTGCCACCGAGCCTGAGGCCGAGGCTGGGCAGCGGCACGCTGGTGACGAGGATGTCGAACCAGAGCCGGGCGGCCTGCTTGACCAGCGGTCCGCCGAGCCGGTGCCCGAGCGGCGGCACATGGTCGGCCAGCAGGGCGACCGCTCCGGCGCCCCGCCCGGGCCCGGCGTCCTTGTTGCGGTCCATGGCCCTGCGTACGGAGGCGAGGCGCCGGAGCGGGTCCGGGTCGTCGACGGGCAGCCGCATCAAGTACCCGGAGAGCCGGTTGCCCTGGGGATGCGCGGTGCGCGGACGCCGTTTGGAGACGGGGATGAGTGCGCGCGGGGCGATCCCCTCGCTCCCGTCGCCGCGCTCGTCGAGCCAGCGGCGCAGGGCTCCCGCGACGACGGCGATGAGTACGTCGTTGACGGTGCCGCCGGCGGTTTTGCGCACGATGTGGACGTCGTCGAGGTCGAGGACGACTCCTGCGGTGCGGCGGGTGCCGGTCGGCTCGGCGACGAGCGCGGCCGAGGAGCGGGTGTTCAGGCTGTCCAGGCCGGAGCGGGCGACGGAAACGCCGATGTCCAGGGCGCGGCCCACGTCGGAGAGCGCGCCGCGCACCAGCCCGGGGAGCCTGCGCACATCGGGGAAGAGGCCCGCGGCCGGCTGTTCGGGGCGTGGGCGCGGTTGGGGCAGGTCGAGGGGGTCCATGACGCCGGCGGCGAGGGTCAGTGCGCGCAGGCCGTCGGCCAGGGCATGGTGGAACTTGAAGAGCACGGCGAAGGAGGACCCGTCCTCCCCGGGCAGTACGTGTGCCTCCCAGGGCGGCCGGCCGCGCTCCAGTGAGCGTTCCATGAGCCGTCCGGCCTCGGCGTGGAAGTCGGGGGTCGGGGTGTGCAGCCGGACGTGGTCGAGCGGGTCGAAGTCCGGGGCGGTTTCCCGGGTGGCGCCCCCGAAGGCCAGCGGGAGCAGGGGCTGCCAGACGTCCCGGATGCGCATGCGCAGGCCGGGTACGGCGGCGGCGCGGGCGGCGAGCAGATCGGCCGCGTGGGCTCCCGCGGTGGGCGAGTGGGCGGTGAAGACTCCGAGGGCGCCCAGGTGCATGGGGTGCAGGTCGGAGTCGATGTGCCAGAACGCCAGGTCGAGGGGGGCGAGCAGGTCCGAGGTCTCAGAGGTCAAGGGATCGCTCTCGCGTCGACGACGGGTGAGTCAGCAGTCAATCGCCTACGGGCGATTACGGTCAAGTACGATCAAGCTACGCTCAGTTAACAACGGATTAAGTCCCGCCGCCTCGAGAGCGGCGGGACTCGGGTGACTCAGGGGGTTGCGCCAGGGCCCATGGGCGCCTGTTTCAGAGCGGGCGGCGCCGCATCCGCGCCCGTCCCCCACCCGGACGGCTCCGGGCCGATCGTGAACGTGAGCGAGCGCGCGGCCCGCAGCATCCCGCTCGTCACATACGTACGGGTGTACGACGACCCGTCGACGGCCACCGACTGGACGTACCGTCGGCTGTCCGACGTACCCGGTGCCGTCACCGTGAGGGCGCCGAGCGGGTAGTAGCGGGGGTCGAGGGCGAGGTCGACCCGGTCGAAGACGGGGGTGGACAGGCCCCAGGTGTCGTAGCCGGGCTGCACCGGGTAGATCCCGATCGCGGACAGGACGTGCCATGCGGACATGGTGCCCATGTCGTCGTTGCCGGTCATCCCGGTCGGGCCGTCCGTGTAGAGGGTCAGCGCGGCGTGCACGACCTCGGTCGTCTTCCAGGGCTGTCCGGTGGAGAGGTAGGTGTAGGGGGCGGTGAGGTCGACCTCGTTCTGCGGGTTGTACTTGTCCGCGTTGTAGTAGGCGTACGGGCCGTTCACCCACACCTCGCGGGCCGTCCCGGCCGGGTCCGCCTTCATCCGGTCGTACGCGAAGAAGGCGTCGAGCCGCTCGTTGGCCGCCTGTCTGCCGCCGAGCAGGTCCACCAGGCCCGGCAGGTCCTGCGGGACCAGCCACTGATACTGCCAGGCCGTGCCCTCGTGGAACCCCTCGCCCCTGGCCGGATCGGGGTCGCCCGTGAAGGCTCCCGAGCCGTCCCGGGGCCGGAAGAAACCGGTCGAGGGATCGAAGACGTCGCGGTAGCTCTGCGACCGGTCCGCGTACCTGTCGGCGTCGGCCTCGTGCCCCAGCTCGCGGGCCATCTGCGCCAGCATCGCGTCGGACAGGGCGTACTCAAGGGTGACGGACGCACCCCAGTGGTAGTCCGAGTCGCCGGGCTTGGTGCGCGGGCGGCCCTTCAGATGGGGCGCGAAGCCGTTCTCGGCGTACTCCCGGTTCGCCTCGCGCCCCAGCATGGGCACGTCGGCGGGCGGCACGCCGTCGGCGTTCTTCTTCAGGGCGCGGTAGGCCCGCTCCTCGTGGCCGTGCAGCAGCCCCTGCTGGTAGGCGTGGGTGAGGAACGGGGTGACCGGGTCGCCGGTCATGATGTTCGTCTCGACCGTGCCATAGCCCCACTTGGGCAGCCAGCCGCCCTCCTCGTCGATCTTCAGCACCGAGAGCGCCATGTCACGGGCCTCGCGGGGCGCGAGCAGCGAGAGGAGCTGTGCCTGTGTGCGGTAGGTGTCCCACAGGGACCAGTTCTGGTAGTACGTGAAGTCCCGCGCACGGTGGATCTTCAGGTCCCAGCCGGTGTAGCGGCCGTCGGCGTCGCTGCCGATGCTGGGGGCGAGGAAGCTGCGGTACAGGGACGAGTAGAAGGTCCGGCGGAGCGTGTCCGACCCGCCGGTCACGCCCACGTCGTCGAGACGCGCCTCCCAGGCGTCCCGGGCCGCCTCCCGCACCTCGTCGAACGTACGTCCGCCCTCGGCGCGCAGGTTGCCGGCCGCGCCGTCCGCGTCGACGTACGACAGGGCGGTGGTCGCCTCGACGGTGCGGTCGCCGTTCGTCGTGTCGAAGCGCACGTAGGCGCCGTCGCTCCCGCTCCGGGAGCCGCCGGTGACCGTGGCGCCGTCCCAGGTGCCGTACGCGGTGAACGGCTGGTCGAAGCGGGTGACCGTGTGGACGGTGTACGGCTTCGTGCCCCGGCAGAAACCGGAGCCGGTGATCGTCGTGCGCACGGTCCGGTCGTCGAGGATCTCGACCCGGTTCGCCACCTTCGTGTGCAGCGACTGGCCCGCGTTGAGCAGCACGTTGGCCTTGCCCGTCGCCGGGAAGGTGTAGCGCTGGACGCCGGTGCGGGCGGTCGCCGTCAGCTCGGCGTCGATGCCCGTCCTCAGGCCCACCTTGTAGTACCCGGGGTTCGCGCTCTCGCTGTCGTGACCGAACTCGGCGGCGTAGGACGCGTAGTCGGTGCTCGTGATGTCGCCGGTCGTGGGCAGCACCGGCAGGTCGCCGCCGATCCGGCAGCCGACGCCGGAGAGGTGGACGAGGGAGAAGCCCCGGATGCGGGTCTGGGAGTAGCGGTAGCCGGTCTTGTGCCCGGTGTCGGGCGAGAGCTGCACCATGCCGAAGGGCACGGCCGCACCGGGGAAGGTGTTGCCCTCGTTCTCCGTGCCGATGAACGGGTTGACGAGGTCGGTGAGCCGCTCGTCCCGGGCATGGGCGGCGGGGGCGGCGAGCGCGCCCGCGAGCAGGGCGGCGGCCGTCACCGCCCCCGCGGTGCGCAGCGTCCATCTCACAGGGAAGACCTCCGTGGGCTCGGGCCGGATGGCGGGGCGGCGCGGGCTGGAGGTCCGGGGGTTGCCTCCCGGGAAAACGCAGTACCCGCGTCCGTGTCCCGGATCCGTTCCTCGCCGGGCGTCCCGATCCGCGCCGCGCCCTGCACGGTCACCTCGCGGCCGTACGGCAACAGCCCGTTCGGCTCACTCGCCGGGCCCCGGACACGCCGGCGGCCCCGGTGGGCACGGGCTCACCGGAGCCGTCGGCACGTGCGGACCCGCCTACGACACGTGCTGGCCCTTCCCGAGGCCGATCACGCCCCCCTTGGAAACGGTGTACAGGTCGGCGTCCCGCTCCGGGTTGACGCCGATCGTCGCGCCCGGCGGTACCTCGACGTTCTTGTCCAGGACGGCCCCGCGCACGATCGCGCCCCGCCCGACGCGCACGTTGTCGTGCAGGATCGACCCCTGCACCACGGCACCCGGATCGACCCGGACCCCTGGCGAGAGCACCGAACGCGTGACCTGGCCCCGGATCAGGCACCCCGCGCTGATGATCGACTCGCTGGCGATGCCTCCGGCGTTGAAGCGGGCGGGCGACAGCTGGCCGGAGTGCGTGTAGACGGGCCAGCTGCGGTTGTACAGGTTGAAGGCGGGGCGCTCGGCGATCAGGTCCATGTGGGCGTCGTAGTACGCGTCGAGCGTGCCGACGTCCCGCCAGTAGCCCTGGTCGCGGGTGGTCTCGCCGGGCACGTGGTTCTCGCTGAAGTCGTACAGCTGGGCCTCGCCCCGGTCGGTGAGCGCGGGGAGTATCGAACCGCCCATGTCGTGCACGGAGTCGCCGTCCTCGGCGTCCCGCTGGAGTGCCTCGACGAGGGCCTTGGTGGTGAAGATGTAGTTGCCCATCGAGGCGAACACACACCCGGGGTCGTCGGGCAGGCCGGGCGGGTCGGAGGGCTTCTCCAGGAAGCCCTCCACGGTCTGGCCGTCCGAGCCGGGACTGATCACGCCGAAGGACGACGACTCGGCGCGCGGCACCCGTATGCCCGCGACCGTGACCCCTGCGCCGCTCTCGATGTGCTGGTTGAGCATCTGGCGGGGGTCCATGCGGTAGACGTGGTCGGCGCCGAACACCGCGACGTAGTCGGGCTGTTCGTCGTGCACGAGGTTGAGGGACTGGAGGATGGCGTCGGCGCTGCCCAGGTACCAGCGCGGGCCGAGGCGCTGCTGGGCGGGCACCGGGGTGACGTAGTTGCCGAGCAGGCTGGACATCCGCCAGGTGGTGGTGATGTGCCGGTCCAGCGAGTGCGACTTGTACTGCGTGAGCACGCAGATGCGCATGATGTCAGCGTTGACGAGGTTGGACAGGACGAAGTCGACCAGGCGATACGTTCCGCCAAAGGTCACCGCCGGTTTCGCGCGGTCCGCGGTCAGGGGCATCAGGCGTTTGCCCTCTCCGCCCGCCAGCACGATCCCGAGCACAGACGGCCCACCACGACGCATCGCCGCTCCCCTCACCGTGGTTGTGCACGATGCCTTCCCGTACGCCGGTCGGGCTAAGCCTGTTGACCTTGTTTGAGGATCTCTTCGTAGAGCCGTACCGTCCGCCGGGCGACCGCGTCCCAGCCGAACTCCCCCACCGCGCGCTCCCGTCCGGCCACCCCCATGCGCCGCGCGGCTCCCGGATCACCGAGCACGGAGTCCAGGGCCCGAGCGAGGTCGGCCTCGAAGACCCCCGTGTCGTCGTCCAGGGACACCAGTACCCCGGTCTTCCCGTCCTCCACCACCTCGGGAATGCCCCCGACCCGGGAGGCCACGACGGGAGTTCCGCAGGCCATCGCCTCCAGATTGACGATGCCCAGGGGCTCGTACACCGAGGGGCAGACGAACACGGCGGCGTGTGTGAGGAGTTGGATGACGTCCGGGCGCGGCAGCATCTGCGGGATCCAGAAGACGCCCTCGCGTACGGCGCTCAGTTCCTGGAAGAGTTCGCGGAACTCCCGGTCGATCTCCGGGGTGTCGGGGGCGCCCGCGCACAGCACGACCTGCGCCGCCGGGTCGATGTCCCGTACGGCGCGCAGCAGATGGGGCACGCCCTTCTGCCGGGTGATGCGGCCGACGAACAGGACGTAGGGGCGGACCGGGTCGACGCCGATCCGCGTGAGGGCGTCCGTGCCCTGGTCGGGGCGGTAGAGGCTGGTGTCGATGCCGTTGTGCACGACGTGGACGGTGGCCGGGTCGAGGGCCGGATAGCAGGCGAGGATGTCCTCGCGCATGGCCCCGGACACGGCGATCACCGCGTCGGCGGCCTCGACCGCGGTGCGCTCGGCCCAGCTCGACAGGGCGTATCCGCCGCCGAGTTGCTCGGCCTTCCAGGGGCGCAGGGGCTCCAGGGAGTGAGCGGTCATCACGTGCGGGATGCCGTACAGCAGCTTGGCGAAGTGGCCGGCGAGATTGGCGTACCAGGTGTGGGAGTGGACGAGTTCGCGGCCTTCGAGGGCGGCCGCGATGGAGAGGTCCGTGGAGAAGGTGCGCAGGGCGTCGTTGCTGCCGTCGAGCGCCGGCCAGGACCGGTGGCGGACGACGCCGACTCCGCGGCCCTCGCCCCAGCAGTGCACCTCCAGGTCGGTGAGGGCGCCCAGCTCCCGGGCGAGGAACTCCACATGGACGCCCGCGCCGCCGTACACGTCCGGCGGGTACTCCCGGGTCAACAGGCCCACTCGCACCCAAAACCCCCTTCTCAGCGGCTCGTTCCCACATGGTCACCCAGATGCGGCGCCCGGGGAAGACCACGGGGCCCTCGTGAAGCAGCAGTCGCCGCAGACCCCGCCGCCGGGCACCCGGTAGTAGAGGCAGCAGCTGCGCCGCCGGAAGGCGCTGCCGGTGAGGGTGCCCGTCGCGGCGAGACGGGGGTGGGTGAACAGTTCGGCGGCGAGGGCCTGGGCGCGCGCACCGGCGTCCGTGCCCGCCCCGCGGGCCCAGCGCTCGAGCTCACGGGCCGCGCCGGCCAGCGCTGAGCCCGCGTTGCCCCACAGCAGGCCCTCGGCAACGCCGTACCGGGCGTGCAGGACGGCCGTGAAGTGCTCCAGATGCCCTCGTACGACGAGATCCGCGACCGACTCCGCGTCCGCCGGCCGGGGGCGGACCTCCGCCAGCCACAGGTCGTCGGGGGCGCTCACGGCGGCGTCCCAGTGGAGCAGGCGGGGATCGAGGTCGGGGACGCTGCCGTACAGAACGGCGCAGCCGAGCGCGATGGACCACAGCCGGGCCGCGAACGCCTGTTGGGCGACCGAAGCGGAAACCCGCAGTTCAGAGGCGTGGATACGGTCCGCGACCGCATGGACACGAAAAGTTATGGAATCCGCGTAAACCTCCTCGCCGTGATGTGCGTACGCCTGTGCCAGTGCTGGCGGTCGTACGGCGGGCGCTCCGGCCGTACGTAGTACGAAGAAGCCGCCGAGTGCTCGGAGCGCCGCGAGATCGGGGTCGAGGTCCACGAAAGGCAGTAGTACCAGGGCGGACAGGGTTGTGCGCAGTGGCTGTACTCCCGCGCCACCCACCCTGGGGAGGACGTGGAGCCCGGCGTACTCCATCGGCAGTAGGACTCAATGAGTGCTCTGGTACGACGACGTGGCGCGCGTGAAGGGGGATCGTAGTCACCATGGAAGCCGATTGTTCGCCGCGCCGGGTCCCGGGCCCCCGCCGCACGCAGAGGAGTTGCTCATGAGCGCCCTCGCGTTGTCCATTCTGCTGTCGCTCGTCTCCGCTGTCGCCTACGCGGGCGGAGCCATCGTGCAGGAACGTGTCGCGGATTCCGAACACGGCCAGTCCTACGCGCCGATGCGCAGGCCGGCCTGGTGGGCCGCCGTGGCACTGATCGGTGCCGGCGGTCTGCTGCACGTGGTGGCGCTGGCGTACGGGCCGCTCAGCGTCGTCCAGCCCATGGGCGCCCTGACCATCGTGTTCGCGCTGCCGATGGCGGCCCTGTTCGTGCGCCGCAGGGCCGGGGCGGCCGCCTGGCGTGGCGCCATCATGGCGACGCTCGGACTCGCGGGTCTGCTGTCCCTGGTCGGCACGGCCGACGCGCAGTCCCTGGGCACCGCCCAGCGGGTGCTGCTGGCCGTGGTCACCGGCTGCGCGGTGGTGACGCTGATGGTGGCGGGCCGCGCGGCGCACCGGCACCCGGCGGTGCGCAGCACGCTGCTCGCGATCGCGTCCGGTATCGCCTTCGGTATGTCGTCGGTGTTCACCAAGGTGGTCGCCGTGGACTGGACCGGCAGTATCACGACCGCGGATCTTCCCGCGCTGGCCCTGATCGCCGTGCTCGGTGTCTCCGGTCTGCTGCTCTCCCAGGCGGCCTACCGGGGCGGCGGACTCGCGGCGCCGCTCGCGACGCTGACGGTCGTGAACCCAGTGGTGGCGGCGGCGGTCGGCATCACGATGTTCGGCGAAACCTTCCGCTACGGCACCACGGGCACCATCCTCGCGCTGAGCTGCGGTGTGGTCGCGGCGGGCGGCCTGATCCTGCTCACCACCGAGCGGCTGCAGCACGGCACGCACACCGAGGTGTCGCCGTCCGCCTTTCCTTCCCCTGCTGCCCCTGCTTCGGCACCCTCGGTACCGCAGGCGGCCGGGTCCGGGCACGGGGAAACGGCAGCGGTGAGCGAGGAGTTCCCCGGACCGGTCCCGGCCGAGGCGCTGCCGGCCGGTCTCCCGGTCCTCATGGGACTCCCCCCGCAGTCCGTTTCCGCCGCCCACGAGGACAACCTGCCGGCCGCCAGGGCAGCGGCACCGGCACTTCCGCGGAACACGGCCGACGAGGAGCCCGTTCCCTACGGAGCCTTCTACGGCATCCCCTGGGTGCCGATCCCGACGCTCGTCCTCGACCACCGCCGTACGCGGGTCAGATCCTGACGCCTCCGGCCCGTAGATAGGCCACCGGGTCGATGTCGCTGCCGAAACCAGGCCCCGTCCGCACCTCGAAGTGCAGATGCGGGCCGGTGCTGTTGCCCGTGGAGCCTGAGCGCCCGATGCGCTGCCCGACCGACACCGACTGCCCGGCCCGCACGGAGATCGCCGACAGATGCGCGTACTGCGAGTAGCGCCCGTCGGCGTGCCGGATCACCACCTGATACCCGAACGACCCGCCCCAGCCGGCGTCGACGACCTCGCCCACCCCGATCGCCTTGACGGAGGTGCCGGTGGGCACCGGGAAGTCGACGCCCGTGTGGTAGCCCTTCGACCAGGAGGAGCCCGCCTTGTGGTAGGGCGTGCCGGTCCCCGCGCTCACGGGTGAGGTGAGCGTGCTGGTGGTCGTCGCGCGGGGCGCCTGGGTCGCCACGGCCTTCTCGACAGGGCGCGAAGGGGCCTTCTCCGTCCTGGACTTGCGCGCGGGCTCGGTGGTGGCGGGTGCGGCCTTCGTACGGAGGTTCAGCCGCTGGCCGGGGACGATCAGGTCGGGATCGGTGCCGATGGTCGTGCGGTTGGCGGCGTACAGACGCTGCCAGCCGCCCCGCACGTCGCGGTCGTCGGCGATGCCGGAGAGGGTGTCGCCCTGCACGACGGTGTACATCTCGGCTGTGCCCGCCCGGGACTGGGGCGTGGTCTGCGGCTTCACGTCACGGACGGTCCGCTGGGACTTCCGTTCGGAGGCGCCCGAGGGGTTGATGTCGGGGGTGTCGCCACCGCGGGTGAGACCGGCGCGGACCGAGCAGGTGGGCCAGGCACCGGGGCCCTGTCCCTTGAGCACCTTCTCCGCCACGGCTATCTGCTGGTCCTTGGTGGCCAGATCCGCGCGCCCCGCGTAGACCGTGCCGCCGAACGCCTCCCAGGTCGACTGGCTGAACTGGAGCCCGCCGTAGTACCCGTTGCCGGTGTTGATGTTCCAGTCGTTCGTGGACTCGCAGGCGGCCACCTTGTCCCAGGTCGCCACGTCCGCCGCGTCGGCCGCTCCGGCACCGACGAACGGGAGCGCGATCCCCGCGCTGCCCGCGGTGACGGTGAGAGAGGCCCGGTTGATCCGGTTCGGCTGGTACCGGCGGTGCTTGCCGCGTACGGCCATGGAAGAGCCCCCTCACCTATGCCAGGAGCCGCAAAAGTAAGCGCTGCGAACAGGCCATGACAAGACGGAAAATCAGCCTCCGTGCGTTTGAAGAACACCTGTCGGGACACCGAAGTGGCCGGGAATACGGGTCGGTTGCGCAAATGCTGAGGCAGATGGGGGTTCTGGCGCGTATCTGCGTACGCAGGAACGGCAGACCCGGATGTGCGGGCGGCGCAGCGGCGAGTCAGGATGGCCCGAAAAGGCAATACTGGCGAGCACGCACGGCACCACCGATTCCAGGACCTACCGGCACCACCGTTTTCCAGGACCCACTAGGAGTCATCCGCATGAGCAACTCAGCCCAGATCGGCGTCACGGGACTCGCGGTGATGGGCCGCAACCTCGCCCGCAACTTCGCGCGCAACGGCTACACGGTCGCGCTGCACAACCGGACGGCGGCACGTACGCACGCTCTGGTCGAGGAGTTCGGGACCGAGGGCGACTTCGTCGCGGCCGACACCGCCAAGGAGTTCGTGGCCGCGCTGGAGCGGCCCCGCCGCCTGGTCGTCATGGTGAAGGCCGGTGAGCCGACCGACGCGGTGATCCAGGAGTTCGCCCCGCTCCTGGAGCCCGGCGACATGATCATCGACGGCGGCAACGCGCACTTCGCGGACACCCGGCGCCGGGAGCGCGAGCTGCGCGAGCAGGGCATCCACTTCGTCGGCATGGGCGTCTCGGGCGGCGAGGAGGGCGCGCTCCTCGGCCCGAGCATCATGCCGGGCGGCCCGGTCGAGTCGTACGACTCCCTCGGTCCGATGCTGGAGAAGATCTCCGCGAAGGCGGCGGACGGCACCCCCTGTGTGTCGCACGTGGGTCCGGACGGTGCCGGGCACTTCGTGAAGATGGTCCACAACGGCATCGAGTACGCCGACATGCAGCTGATCGGCGAGGCGTACCAGCTGCTGCGCGATGTCGCCGGGTACTCCCCCGCGCAGATCGCCGGCATCTTCCGCACCTGGAACACGGGCCGCCTCGACTCCTACCTGATCGAGATCACCGCCGAGGTGCTGTCGCACGTGGACGCGGCGACGGGCAAGCCGTTCGTGGACGTGGTGGTGGACCAGGCCGAGCAGAAGGGCACCGGCCGCTGGACCGTCCAGATCGCCCTGGACCTGGGCGTGCCGGTGTCGGGCATCGCCGAGGCGGTCTTCGCCCGCTCACTGTCGGGCCACGCGGCGCTGCGCGAGGCGTCGCGCGGGCTGGCGGGCCCGACGGCGACCCCGCTGAGCGAGTCGGAGGCGGCGGCCTTCGCCGACCGCGTCGAGCAGGCGCTGTACGCGTCGAAGATCGTGTCGTACACGCAGGGCTTCCACGAGATCGCGGCGGGCGGCGCCGAGTACGACTGGAACATCGACCTCGGTGCCGTGTCCGCCCTCTGGCGCGGTGGCTGCATCATCCGGGCGGCCTTCCTGGACCGTATCCGCGCCGCGTACGACGCGCGGGCGGACCTGCCGAGCCTGCTGTCCGACGACACGTTCGCGCAGGAGATCGCGGCGGCGCAGGACGACTGGCGCGAGGTACTGGTCGCCGCGACCCGCCAGGGCGTGCCCACGCCGGGCTTCGCCGCGGCCCTCGCGTACTACGACGCCCTGCGCGCGGAGCGCCTGCCGGCCGCCCTGACCCAGGGCCAGCGCGACTTCTTCGGCGCGCACACCTACCGGCGCACGGACCGCGAGGGCTCGTTCCACACGCTGTGGGGCGGGGACCGGTCCGAGGTGGCGGGCTGAGAATCGCCGCCGGCGGTACGGCGTGACAGTGGGCGGCCGGGTCTCCCCCGCCGCCCACTCGACGTCCCCGTTCCGCATCAGGACAGCGGCGGCCCCGGTGCCGGGTCGGGCATCGACTTCGGGGCCCGAGGCGGCTGGACAGAAGCCCGGGACAGGGGCCCTGGTCGCCCACTCGACGTCCCCGCCTCCGTCCCCGTTCCGCATCAGGACAGCGGCGGCCCCGGTGCCGGGTCGGGCATCGGCTCGGGGCCCGGGGGCTGTGGAACGGGGGACGGGGCGGGGTCAGGGGGCGCCGGAATCGGCCCGGGGGCCGGATGCGGGTCGGGGGCCGGATGCGGGTCCGGGAGGGGGCCGGGGGTGGGATCGGGGATGGGGCCCGGCGGTACGGGGTGGGGATACGGGTCCGGTTGCGTCACTGTGTCCTCCAGCCAGTGGGTACGTACGTCGGCTCTGGACTTCTCCCCCGCGTACCCGGCGCACCCGCCCCCACTCACTCCGTCGCACTACGCGAGCGTGACCAAGTGGGTCACGGAGTCACCGTCACCCGGTCCCGGCGGCCCGCGTCGCCGCCGCGCCCGCCGCCAGGCCCGGCCGGGGACTGGACAGCACCGGCACCGCGGTCGTCGTCAGCAACTGCGCCGGGGTCATGGAGGCCTGCGCGAGGATGATCACGTCGGCGCTGTCGCCGGGGATCGAGTCCACCGCGTCGGCCACCGCCCGGACGTAGCGCCCCGTGTCGCCGGCCTGGAAGAGGGCCCAGGCGCCGTCCACGAACAGTCTCCGTACGTCGGCCGGAAGCCCGGCGCGCCGCGCCTCCTCCTCGACCAGGGCCACCGTGGGCCCGAACGTGCTCTCCGAGGTCGCGACGACGACCACCCTCGGGCCGGCGGCCACCGCGGCGGCGGCCATCGGACGGTCGACCCGCAGCACGGGCACGCCGACCTCCTCGGCAGCGGCCTCCGAGACACCGCCGATGGAGGAGCAGGTGCAGAGCACGGCGACGGCACCACCGGCGACGGCCTGCTCCAGGACCTTCCGCACGTCCCCGGCCACGGCATCGGGTCCTTCCGCGCGGGCCCTGGTCAGCAGGTCCTCGTGGACGAAGTGGGCAAGTTCCAGGCCCGGGTGGTCCTCGTCGCGCAGGGCGTCGAACACCGGGACGTGAAGGGGCGAGGTGTGCAGCAGGGCGAGCATGGCGAGGAGAGTCTTTTGTCGGACGTCAGAAGACGTCAGAAGCGGTCGGGGTGCGCCGCGAGCCACTCCCTGGCGGCACGGAGAAGCTCGGGGTCCGCCTCCGGGGCCTCGGCAGGATGACGCTCGGCCCACTTCGCGACGTACGGGCACAGGGGTGCCACGACGATGCCCTCACGGACGGCCATGACGTACATCTCGCGGGCGAGCGAGCCCGCGATGCCCTTTCCCTCGTGCGCCGGCTCGACGATGGTGTGGACCGGGACCAGCGCACGTCCACGCGCGGCCAGCACGAAGTACTCGACGTGGCCCACGACTTCACCCGCCGCCAGCGCCTCCAGGCGGCCCGTCGGCCGGTCGTCGCGGATCTCGATGTCGCTCATGAGCACTCCTCGTCGGGTCATCGCATCGCCGGATGCGCCGTCTCGCCGGACGGTCACACCGTGACCGCCTGCGGGCTGCGCTCCTGGTCCGAGCCCGGCACCGGCTCGGCCGGGTCGGCGCCCAGCGCCACGACGCGGTTGCTCTGGTCCACATGGACCACCCTCGGCCGCAGCGCCCGCGCCTCGGCGTCGGTCACCTGAGCGTAACTGATGATGATCACCAGATCTCCGGGATGGACGAGGTGGGCGGCCGCCCCGTTGATCCCGACGACACCGGACCCCCGTTCGCCCTCGATGACGTACGTCTCCAGCCGGGCGCCGTTGGTGATGTCGACGATGTGCACGAGTTCGCCGGGCAGCAGGTCGGCTGCGTCGAGGAGATCGGCGTCGATGGTCACGGAGCCGACGTAGTGCAGGTCGGCCTGGGTGACGGTGGCGCGGTGGATCTTGGACTTGAACATGGTGCGCAGCATGAAGAAGCTCCCAGTTTGTCTGCTCCCTGCCTGCTTCTTGCAGGTCAAGGGCGTCCACCGGAGAGTACACGCGGGCCGGTCCTGGTACCGGAGAGGGTGTGCCCGGTACCAGGACCGGCCGATGCGCCGGGTGTCGGTTGTGCGGGTGCGCGGCCCGGCCGGTGGGAGTGTCCGGGGCGGAGCCGGGCTCCTGATCAGGCGAACGGGATGGTGAGGACGGAGCCCGTGCCCACCTGAAGGGCGGACGGGCCGTTGCCCAGTGCGCTCCAGACCTCCACGCGGACGGTGCCGCCGTCCAGGTCGCCCAAGGTGCCCGAGGCGGAGCGCAGCCCCTGCCGGGCCGAGGAGTACTCCTCCCAGCCGGGGATCGGATCGGTGGCGAAGTAGCGGAACGTCTCGACACGGTCGAACGTGCCGTCGCCGGTCAGGTCGTACGACACCCGGGCCTGCTGGGCGTACCCGACGGAGGTTCCGGCGTCCACCTTGAACGTGAAGGCCGTGCCGGAGCCCGCTTTCAAGGCGCCCTTGACGTTCTTCACCTCGTAGACGAGCGGGTTCTTCGGCGTGCCGTCGTTGTTCGTGCCGCCGGCGGACGGGATGGAGTCGGAGGAGCCCGTTTCGGCCGCCCGGGTGGCGAGCTCCCCGCCCGACCGCAGGTGGAAGGTGTCGCCCGTGACGTACGGCGGCGGAGCGTCACCGGTGGTGGTGACGGTCACGGTGCCGCTCGCCGGACCGACCTGGTCGGCGGTGTCACGGGCCTTGACGCTGTACGTGTACTCGGTGCCGGGGGTCAGCCCGGTGTCGGTGTACGTGGTCCCGGTGACCGTGGCGGCCTTCGTGCCGCCGCGGAAGACGTCGTAGTTCCTGATGCCCTTGTCGTCGGTCGCGGCGTCCCAGGTCAGCTTGACGGAGGTGTCGGTGACGTCGGTCGCGGCCGGGGTGCCGGGCGCGGTGGGCTTCTCGTCGGCCGGGGGCGGCTCCTCACCTCCGTCCGAGGCGCCGCAGAGCGTCCCGAGCCGGGTGTCGTCGCCCGCTCCGGACGCCGTCGACCTCGCCGGGACGGTCAGCACGCCGCCGTCGGAGAAGAGCACCGAGCACTCCTCAGATCCGTAGTTGTGCGCGGCGTACGTCCTGGTGCCGTTCTTGTCGAAGGCGACGGCCGTGGGCATGTTGGCCGTGACGGTCATGTCCGGCGCACCGATGGAGTTCATCGTGCCGACCCAGTGATAGGTGTGGGCCTTGGTCTCGCCCTCCTCGGGCACGTAGCCCCCGTTCCACTGGTTCCAGGCCGCCATGGCCTCGGCCGGGTCGTACAGCGCCTGGACCTGCCAGAAGATGTCGCGCCACTCGACGGCCGGGCCGTCGTTCTCCTCCTCCATCTCGGCCACGCTGCGGCGGAGCATGTCCTTCTCCCTGGCCAGGTGCAGCGAACCACCGGTCACGGGAAGGAAGTTGATGCCGTGGATCTCCTCGGGGTTGGCGGTCCACCAGGTGGCGTAGGCGCCACCACTGCTCCAGACCATGCCGACGACGTCGTGGGTGAAGTCCTCGGGGTAGACCTGCTGGTCGGTGTCGAACCAGTACTGCGCGATCGACTCCGACTCGGCCGTCATCATGTAGACGCCCTGGTCGCGCAGCTCCTTGTCGCCCATGGCCGAGCCCCACATGATCAGGCCGGCGCTGAGGTTGATCGACTCCGAGGACGACTCCTGGTTGTTTCCGGCGGCGAACGCCTCGTGGCCGGCGGCCCAACTGTGGCCGGCGTAGACGTCGAAACCGCGCAGGAACGGGTACTTGGCGTCGTCCCTGGCCGGGTTGGCGGCGTCCTTGATGAGTTCCTCGACCATGCCGCCCCACTCGGAGTCGGCGGCCCACTGCGGGTCGTACTGGGCCACGATCGCTGCGGCCATCACGTAGTACGAGTAGTGGAAGTGGTGGTCGTTCAGCTCCTGGTCACTGCCGTAGGAGGCCGGGTAGCCGATGAGGGTGCGCCAGTCCTGGTCGTAGGAGAACTCGGACGGACCACCGACGGTGAACCACTCCTCCATACGCCCCTTGATCAGCTGCAGGAGCTTGTCGCGGTTCGCCGTCTCGCCGATCTGGTCGGCGATCGGCACGAGTTGGGCGAGCTTGCCCAGGGCCTTGCCGGTCCAGTAGGTGTCGGCTGCACCGCTGAACGGATCGCCCTGCGTCAGTACGTCGCCGATGTAGGTCCTGAGCTTCGCCTCGTCGACGCCCGGGGCGCTCGGCAGCCCCGGCAGGACGCCGTTCACCTTCTGCGTGGTGGTGAACGACGTGCCCTCGCGGACCTTCATCTCGCCGCGCGAGGAGACGTAGCGGTGGTCGGTCAGCGGGTCGGAGGTGTGCAGCCACTGGTGGCGGTAGAGCGCCTGGAGGGTGCCGGTCTCCTCGCCCTCCTTCGCCTCGGTGGTCAGCGTGTAGGTCGCCTTGACCTCGCCGTCGCTCTCGCGGTAGTCCCAGTCCACCTGGGAGCCGGTCACGAAGCTGAAGGCGTACTTCCCGTAGTCGGCGAGCGCCTCCTTGCCGGGGAGGACCGCCAGGGAGAAGTAGTCCCTGGGGCCGAGGTCGGCCCGGATCTCGTTGCCGGAGACGGTCCAGTCGCTGCCGCTCGGGGCGAACAG
The DNA here is from genome assembly GCF_033441795.1 of Streptomyces sp. ADMS. Lineage (NCBI taxonomy): Bacteria > Bacillati > Actinomycetota > Actinomycetes > Kitasatosporales > Streptomycetaceae > Streptomyces > Streptomyces sp. ADMS. Next base: position 52,988 of record NZ_JAVFVX010000025.1, read on the forward strand.
AGCGTAGTGGTGGCCGGAGATGGTGACGCCGAGGACGTTGCCCTGGTCGGCGAAGACGGCCGGCGGGGTCGCCGCGCTGATCCGTGCCGCGCCGCCGGTGCCTTCCGCGTAGACGTAGGGCAGACCGTGGCCGATGGTCGCTCGCAGGGTGCGCGCACCGTCGTTCCAGTACGGAGTGACGGTCCAGTCGCTCCACCCGTCCGCCTTGGCGTCGGGCGAGTTGAGGCCCGCGAGGCCGAGGGTCAGGTCGGCCTTGTGCGGGAACTCGTACTGGCGGCCATCGCCCACGATCTGATGGGTGGTCGGGTAGCCGACCTCCAGACCGCCGGACACCGCCTTGTAGGTGAGGGGGTGTCCGTACATGTTCTCCGACCACGGGTTGCCGGCGAACCGCTGGAAGACCAGCGAGGACCACCAGTCGTTGGTCGGCACGGGCTTGTCCGCCATGGCGGGCGTGACCTTTGGCTTGACCGGCTGGCCACCGTTGTCGGAGGGACCCTGCCTCCCGGCCGGACGAACGTCGCTGTAACTTCCCTTGCCCACCTCGATGGTGGCGGCGAAGGCGACGCCGCCACCGACAGTGGCCGCCAGACCTGCGGCGGCCACGGCGGCCGCCGACAGGAGCGCCGGACATCTACGGAATCTCATGCGCAACCCTTCTGAGAGCGCTCTCAAGACGCGGGTCAACGTAGGATCGCGACAACGGGCGGTCAATACTTCGGGCAGGGATCAGTTCGGTGCGGGCGAGGGCCGGTGACACCCTGAAGACCAAACCGCCGGTGCCCGGGCGGCCCGGCGGCCGGGTCCTCGTCGACCGCTCCGCGGCGCGACAGACCCTGTCACCCACCACAGGTCGGCAGCGCGGGATACCGTCGGGCCCGCTGCTGACCATTGGCTGACCCGGAGGCGGCGATCCCACTTCTGAGCTGCACAGATGGTCAGGCGCTGCATCGTGGACTTGAACTCACGCTGCCCCATGGCTGACTTGCCCGATATCCCGGCAGATCAGGCGTTGCCTCACTCCAACCGCCGTTTCCCGACCGGCTGCTGTTCTGCTACATGTCAGACGCTTTACCTCCCTTTCGATTCCTGCGTTACAGCAGCACCCGGGCGGAAGCTCCAGCTCCGACGTGTCGGCCCCTACCCCCTAAATTCCGAAAGCGTCCCTCAGCGGCTTCGCGCCCTCGTCATCCGCGCAGCAGGTCACCGGGCCCCACCTGCGCGCACAGAGGTGGCTCCGTTTCTCCCTCGTATGCCAGATGGAGTTCACGTCGTGCCCGGGTTGCCAGAACGTAGTACGTCATGCGCAGGGCGGCCGAGGTGGGATCGACCGCCGCGTCCGTCTGCGTGTCGGGGATGACGACGGTGTCGAAGCCCAGCCCTTTGGCACTCGCCCGGTGGACGAGCACGATCCCCGGGCGGTCGAGGTCCAGCGTGCGGTAACGGCCTTGTTCCGCTCGGGCCCGGGAGGTGTACAGCTGTGGTTTGAGCCGGGGTGCTCTGCGCTCCAGACTGCCGAGCAGTGAGAACTGGGTGGAGGTGGAGCTCACGATCACGCCGATGCTCTGCCGCGGGTGCCTCTGCGCCAGAAGGATCAGCAGGTCGGCTGCGCCGTCGTGCGGCAGACGGTGCAGTCGCGGGGGCGGCCCTTCGCGTTCGCATGATGGCCCGTTGGACCGCCAGGAGGCTCTTGCCGCTGCCGGGCGGACCGCTGATCAGGTGATTGCCGTCGAAGGGAAGGCCGTCGAGGCAGGAGCGCTGTTCCGGTACGAGGTCGAGGCAGGTGAGGGTCACATCTCCTCCAGGGCATCCACCGTTTCCCGACACAGGCCCGGACGTCCCGGACGACGTCGACGAGGAGATCAGTCTGCTCGACGAGATAGCCGACGCGGGCGGACCCGACCTCCGCTGAACCTGTGTCCGGTGACGACAGAGGATCAGGGACCCCAGGGCGAGTACTGACGACCCAGATGCTCAGGAACAGGGATGTGCGGGCGGCGGCCCGGCTGGCCGAGGCGCTTGGAGACCCGTGGCCGCGTCGGCGCCGTTAGCCTGTCGGTATGTCAGAGCGTGTCATGCCCGGTCGCGCGGACGGCCTGATCACCCTGGATGCCGCTGACGCTCTGTGGGTCGATCTGACGGCCGACAGTGCTGTGCCGACGGCGTCTGGGGCATGCACCTGCTCTCCTGCCCGTGCCCGGGTGGGGTACATCCTGCTCGGCGGCCATGTGGTGGCGACGGTGGGGGCGAGCAACGGTCAGTGGAGCGTTCCGGAGGTTGAGGTGCGCCGGGCGGCCGCGGAACTGAACGCGGTGGGGATGGATCGGCAGGACCTGGTCCGCATCGGTCCGTTTCGTGGGGCGCCGAGGCAGGAGTGCGACGAGGAGACGCCGCTGCGTTGGCGCCGGCGCATCACGGGGGAACTGCGGGAGCCGGACGGCCCCGAGCGGGCAGCGCGACGTGAAGTCGGCCGGCCGTACCATCTGGCGGGGATCGACTGGCGACAGATACTCGTGGAGCAGACCCGCGAGGGGACACAGCGCACGTGGTGGCTGCCGCGCGCTGTGGTCAGGCTGCTGGACGCGGCCGAGCACGCCGAAACGCAGTGGGTGCAAGCCACACGGACCCGCCGGGCAAGCGCAGCCGCCGCCGAGCCGCCCTCCCACCCCCGGCAGGCCCGAGACGCCGACGGTCGGCAGACGACGAGCCCCGAGGGCCCCACCGCCTCACCGCGCCCGTACGACAAAGAGCTGGAAGGCCAGCTGTACTCGGTGCTCAGCAGGAAGCCTGGGACCTCCCGCAGGGTGGCCGGGTGGGTGTGCGCCGTCTGCCGCACCGCGCCCGCCAGCGTGCTCGACCACTGCCACGAACACGGCTACGTCCGCGCCCCCGTCTGCCAGTCCTGCAACACACAGGAACGCCCCGACCACCTGTACAGCAACGACATCCGCGTGGCGAACCGCTACACACGCCTCTTCCACACCGACACCGACGACTGGCTCCGCCACTGGCACCGCTGCCCCGGCTGCCGCGCACGCACCACCCTGCCCCTGCCGCACCTCGCCGCATGGACCGCCCACATAGCCTGCCGATCACTGCGCCCGACCCACCGCGCCCCCCGCGGGCGCAAGCCCTGCGGTGTCCTGCGCGTGTCCTGGACGGGCAGTCAGAACGCGCCCCGTTCCTGCCTGCTCACTGTCGCCGTCGACTTCTGCCCCTCCGGCGAGCACCGTGTCCTGGCGCGAGTCCCCTACCGCGAAGCCGCCGAGCGGTTTCGTGTCTGGTTGGCCGAGACGGCCCCCGCCGTGGCCGCCGCGGCCGGCCCCGACCGCCTGGACGGCCTCCCTGCCCAGTCCCGGCCAGTCATCGCGGACACCGGCGGCGAGGGCCTGGCACTGTTCTGAGCGAGCACCGGGAGACCTGACACCCCAACGTCACCTCGCAGCCGCCGGCCCCCGGCACCGTCACCCCGCACGCCCCGGCGAGATGCGCAGCAGGTCGATTTTCCCGCGGCCCGGCAGCGGTCTTCCTCGTCTCGACTGGCTCGCACCTCCTTCGGCCAGCATCAACGAGAACTGACACACCGTCATTGCCTCAGTCTGTGCCGTGGCCTCCGGTGCGGCGGTCGCCGTACGGCCTCGAAGAGCCGTTGCCCGGCGAGGCGACGGCCGTGGTCCGACCGTATGTCGTTCTCGCTGAGCGGGAGTGTGAGCGGGCGTGGCAGCGGCAGCGCCGTGTCGTCATGGTCATGGCCGCCGACTTCGGCATCGACCTTGACCGGCATGTGACCGGCGCTGAGACGGTGGCCCGATGAGCGAGCAGGACGAGCGTTCCGAGACGGTCCCGGAAGGGACGCGTGTGCCGGTGCGTATGTGTGTGCGCTGCCGTGCGATCACCGATACACCGGTCGTCGTCTCCGAGGTGCACCAGGGCTCCGGCCCCGGCTTCACGGTGTACGCGTGCCGGGACTGCGCCCCGCACTTCCCGCGCGTACCGGATGTGCTGCCGCTGCCGCCCGCGTCCCGCCGCAGCGGCGGCGAGCGGCAGGCGCACGGTGAGGCCCTCGGCCCTCGGCCCTGGCCCGGTGCACGAGGGTGCCGTCAGACGCGCGACGTGCCCCGGCCCGGGGCGGTCGGTCTCCTGCCGATGCGGCGCTGCCCGCAGATCCTGCACCTGCTTGAGGTCACCCACAGCTCTCCTGCGGTGAGCGCCGGCCCGGCGGCCGGGTGAGGGTGTCGGCCCGGCTCGAACCCCTTCTGCGGAGCAATCTGCGCACCCGCCTCGTGGAGGACGGCTTCCGTGAGACGCCCCGCCCGGACTATCCGCTGGAAGCACTGCGCGAACTCTGCATGAATGCCCTCATGCACCGGAACTACGAGACCTCGTACGCGCCGACCCGCATCGTGTGGTTCGACGACCGCATCGAAGTCACCAACCCCGGTGGCCTTTCGGGCAGGTCCGGGACGACAACTTCGACCGGGTCACCGACTACCGCAATCCGTCCCTGGCCGCCGCGACGAAGGGCCTCGGCTATCTGCACAGGTTCGGCCGGGGCATCGGCCGGGTGAGGAAGTCGCTGGAGAGCAACGGCAACCCGCCCGCCGAGTTCCAGGTCGACGACGCGTCCTGGGCCGTCGTCATCAGGAGGGCCGCATGACCTCCAGCGCGCTGTTCAACAACAAAGGCGGTGTGGGTAAGACGACCCTCACCTACCACCTCGCCCACATGATCAGACGACTCGGCTTGAGCGTGCTGGCAGTTGATCTCGATCCCCAGGCCAACCTCACGTCGATGTGCCTGGAGGAGACCGAGATCGAAGAGCTGTGGGAGGACTCCTCAGAGCTCACCGACCAGGGCGCGGCCATGGCGGGTCTGCCGTGCACGGGACGGGTGCGTAACGGCCAGACAATCGCCGACGCCGTACGTCCCATCCTGGAGGGCACGGGCGACATCGCGGTCGTCGAACCGGCCCGGCTCCAGCCGGACCTCTGGCTACTACCGGGCAGTCTCGACCTGAGCCGTTCGAGGACAAACTGTCCAACGAGTGGTCACGCGCCTACGCGGGCGATGTCGCGGCCATTCGCACGTCCACGTCGTTCCACCGCATCATCGAGCAGGCGGCGCGGGACGTGGACGCCGATATCGTGCTGATCGACGTCGGCCCCAACCTGGGTGCCATCAACCGGGCGGCGCTGATCTCGGCCGACACCGTGCTGATGCCGCTGGCGCGGACCTGTTCTCTCTGAAGGGCCTGAGCAACCCGGGCCCGGCGCTGCGCCAGTGGCGCACCGACTGGCAGTCCCTCGTCCTGCCCAGGGTGCCCGCGTTCAGAGCGCTTTCCGAAGGAGTCCTGGCCAAGGTCGCAGACCTCGACCGGAGTACTGGTGAGGCGTCGACGACTGACGGGGGTTGATCCTCGGCGGCTTCCTCAAGTGCGTTCGTGCGATGCCGGACGTCGTCTACGAAATCTGCGACTACGCCGAAAACGCCAGTGCCCTTGAACTTCGTCGGACGGGTCTTGTTCAGCCTCGGATACTGGGCGGCGAGGCGCGCCTCGACCACCGTCGTCCGGTCGGCGAGGGCCAGCGCGACACTGCGGCCGCGCATCCCCTCCCCGTCCGCTTCGGTTCCCTCCTCGGCGGCGGCCCTCGCGGTCCGCTGGGCGGCGCCGATCCGTGCGGTCACCTCGCGGATGAAGCCGAGCATCCAGGAACGCTTGTAGGCACGCGCGTCCTCGCCCTCCGGGCGGTGCAGACGGTCCGCGCGGTCCGCCGTCGAGCATCTGCAGGCGCAGGCTCGCGAACAGCACCTCGGTCGCCTGAAGGTCGGCCTCGACGCCGAAGAGGTGGACGCGGTGCCGGTTGTTCTTGCCGCCCGGATACACAGAGCGGCAGCGCATCTCGTAGCCGATCCGGCTGAGCAGTCGCCGTCCCTCCTTGACGTAGGGAGGGTACAGATCGACGATCCGGTCCACCGGTCGGCCCGGTTCGGCCACGTCGTCGAGCATCGCCTGTTCGATGCCGTACTTGGCCATGAGTTCGGTGGCCTTGTCGAGTTGAAGTGCTCTCCCGGCTTCAGCCGGGAGAGCACTTCAAAAGCCGAACTACCTGCTCCAGGCCGAGCCGAAGATCGGCTCGCACATGATGCACGAGCTGGTCCACTCCTACTTCGGCAACAGCGTCAGCCCCGCCACCTGGGCCGACCTGTGGCTCAACGAGGGTCACGCAGACTTCTACGGACCGCTTTACCGCTACGAGCGCGGCTGGGCAGACTCCATCGGCCTGACCACGATGGAAGCCCGGATGAAGGACACGTATGCGCGCGGCGACCAGTGGCGGCGCACCTCCGGGCCGGTCGCGGCACCCGACGAGGCCAACCTCTTCGACAGCCAGCGCTATCTGGGCGGCGTCCTCATCCTCTACGCGCTGCGTCAGTTCGTCGGTGAGGCCGCCTTCGGCACGATCGAGCGCACCTTCCTGGACCGCTACCGCAACGCCTCGGCGACGACCGAGAACTACATCTCGGTCGCCTCCGAGGCCGCCGGCCAGGACCTCTCCGGCTTCCTGCGGGACTGGCGGTACGGCACGACGACACCGCGGATGCCCGGTCACCCGGACTGGACGGTCACCCCGGTGCCTGCGTCACTGTTCGCGCCGCAGAACCGTGGGAACGGCCATCGCGACAACTCCGCGACTCTCTGAACCGAGGCGGCCGCAGGAGTTACCTGTCGAGCAGGGCGGACACCGGTCCGCCCTGCTCCACGCCGAGCCCCAGGTCGGGTGCCTCGTGTCCGCCCCGCTGCTGCGGAATGACCACCGCGGCCTGCTGAAGTGCGACCGTCCGCGCGGGCGCCGGGATGCTGATGCCCTCCGCCCGGTAGCGCCTGTGCAGGCGCTTGATGAACTCGTGCTTGATCCGGAACTGGTCGCTGAACTCGCCGACCCCCAGGATCACCGTGAAGCCGATCCGGGAGTCGCCGAAGGTGTGGAAGCGCACCAGCGGCTCGTGCTCCGGGACGGCGCCGGTGATCTCCGTCATCACCTCGGTCACGACCTCGCAGGTGACCCGCTCGACCTGCTCCAGGTCGCTGTCGTAGGCGACGCCGACCTGGACCAGGATCGTCAGCATCTCCTCGGGGCGGTTGAAGTTGGTCATGTTGGTCCCGGCGAGCTGCCCGTTCGGGATGATCACCAGGTTGTTGGAGAGCTGACGGATCGTCGTCTGACGCCAGTTGATGTCGACGACGTATCCCTCCTCGCCGCTGCTCAGCTTGATGTAGTCGCCGGGCTGGACGGTCTTCGAGGCGAGGATGTGGATGCCCGCGAAGAGGTTGGCGAGGGTGTCCTGGAGGGCGAGCGCGACGGCCAGACCGCCGACGCCCAGGGCGGTGAGCATCGGCGCTATGGAGACGCCCAGCGTCTGGAGCACGACCAGGAAGCCCAGGGCCAGGATGACGACCCTGATGATGTTGACGAAGATCGTCGCCGATCCGGCGACCGCCGACCGGGACTGGGTGACCGTACGCACCAGCGTGCTGACCACTCTCGCGATCGTCAGCGTCGTGACGGCGATCAGCAGGACGGTCAGCGTCTGGTTGACGTTGTGCCCGACGGTCTTCGTCAGCGGCAGCGCCGCGGCGGCGGCCGCCGCGCCCCCGGTGAACGCCGACCACGGGACCACCGTACGCAGCGCGTCCACGATGACGTCGTCCCCGCTCCAGCGGGTGCGGTCCGCGTGTCTGCCCAGCCAGCGCAGCAGCATGCGCAGCAGGAAGGCCGTCAGCAGGCCCACGGCGAGGGCGATGCCCGCGACGACCAGATCGTCCACGGTGAGTTCTCGCTTCACCGGTCACCTCCGAGGAGTGGATCCGCGGCGCTCCGCGCCACCGACGGCCGGATGTGAAGTCTCGTCACTTGCCACCTGTTCGAATGTGCGAAAAGTCCTGAATGTGCGATCATCGTCCGGACGTCCGTACGAAGTCCGACGACCGCTCATCCTGCCGTATCCGGCCGACCGTTCGTCACCGAGCGGTGGGGAAACCGCCATTGGGCAGCTCAGGCGGGGAGCGCATCGCAGACGTCCGCCGGGTGCACCTCCCATGCGGGGAAGGGGTCTTCGTACGCCGTGTGTGCCAAGTCAGCTGTGTCCGTGGCCAGTTCCGCCTCCGTCAACAGGCAGCGCGACAGTGCGAGGCGCAGTGACTGGCGGCGCAGGTCGGTGCCGATGAACACCAACTCCTGGCCCTGTACGGGGGATTCGTCACCCATGGCGATCGGCTCGAAGCGGGCCACCGAGCCCGCCTGCGACCACAGGCCCGTGGTGCCGGGGCGGGAGGCGAGGGTGAAGAAGCCCTTGGAGCGCAGCACTTGGCCGTAGTCGCCCGCGTCGAGCGGACCGGTGAGCAGGCCCCAGAGGCGGCCGGGGTGGAAGGGGCGCGGGTCGCGCAGCACGAGCGAGGAGATACCGTACTCCTCCGTCTCCGGTACATGGTCGCCGTTCAACTCGGCCACCCAGCCCGGCGCCTGCTCGGCCTTCTCCAGATCGAACAGGCCCGTGCCGAGGAGTTCGGCGGGGTCGATCGTGCCGCGGACCGAACGGTGCACGCGGGCGGCCGGGTTGAGGCGCCGCAGGGTTGCCTCCAGGCGGTCGGCCGTCTCCTCGGTGACGAGGTCCGTCTTGTTGAGGAGGATGACGTCGGCGAACTCGATCTGGTCGATGAGGAGATCGCTCACCGTGCGCTCGTCGCCCTCGACGGGGGTGATCCCGCGCTCCACCAGGTCGTCGCCGCGGTCCAGTTCCGGCAGGAAGTTCACCGCGTCCACGACCGTGACCATGGTGTCCAGGCGGGAGACGTCCAGCAGGCTCGCGCCGTCGTCGCGGGCGAAGGCGAAGGTGGCCGCGACGGGCATGGGTTCCGAGATTCCGGACGATTCGATGAGCAGGTAGTCGAAGCGGCCGGCGCGGGCCAGCTTCTCGACCTCCCCCAGGAGGTCGTCCCGGAGTGTGCAGCAGATGCATCCGTTGGTCATCTCAACCAGCCGCTCCTCCGTACGGGAGAGCGCGCCGCCGTCCCGGACGAGGGACGCGTCGATGTTGATCTCGCTCATATCGTTCACGATGACCGCGACCCGCAGGCCCTGACGGTTGCCGAGAACGTGGTTGAGCAGGGTCGTCTTGCCCGCGCCGAGGAAGCCGGAGAGCACGGTCACGGGCAGGCGGGGGTCAGCGGAAGTGGTGGGCATGCCTCCGCACGCTAGCTTATTGGAAACGATTTTCACAAACGGCTCCAGAAGTGCCGCCCCACGGCGGCCCTCAGATCACCTTGAGCCGCACCAGCGCCCCCAGCGTCAACGCCCCCGGCAGCAGCGGCACCCAGACGGTGATGATCCGGAACGCGAGCACCACCGCCGTGGCGACGGCCACCGGCCCGCCCGCCGCGACCAGGGCCACGATCAGCGCCGCCTCGACGGAGCCGATACCGCCGGGCGTGGGGATCAGCGCGACGGCGACCGTCGCGGCGAGGTATGCGAGCGCCATGTGCCAGGCCGGCACCGGCAGCCCCAACGCGGTTCCCACCGCGGCCAGTCCGGCGGCCTGCAATGCCGGGAACGCCAGCGAACCGCCCCACAGTGCCAGTGCCCGGGAGGGCCGCGTGTGCACGGAACGGGCCTCACCGAGCGCCGTGCGAAGGAAGGAAAGAGCGGCCGCGCGCAGCCGCCGTACGCACGCCAGCGCGCCCGCAGCCGCCACCAGCAGCACGCAGATGCCGAGGAGCAGCGGGCCAAGTGCCTTGCCGGGAACGAGACTTCCCAGGCGCAGGGCATGGGGGAACGCGACCAGCAGCGCGGCGAGCAGGCCCAGCCGGCCGATGACCTCCGCGAGCAGATACAGGGCGAGCGCCGCCGAGGAACGGGCCAACGGCAGGCCGCACACCGTCATGAAGCGCAGGTTGACCGCGTTCGCGCCGAGCCCCGTCGGCAGCAGATGGTTGGCCGAGCCCGCCGCGAACTGCGTGGCGAGCAGCCGCAGCCTGGGCAGCCGCTCCACGACGGCGCCCTGCCGGCTGACGGCCGCGGCCACCCAGGTCAGACAGGTCGCGCCGGCCGCGGCCAGCAGCCAGGGCCACTTGGCCGTCGCCAGATGGCCGAACCCCTCGCCGAGCACATGCCGGTGGCGCACCGCGAGAACGGTCACGAGGAGGAGCGGGAGCAGACACAGGATCTGCCGCACCGCTATGCGTCGGCGCCGGGCCGGGGAAGGAGGAACCGCTGTCACAACTGGAGACGTTCTCCGCACCGCAACAACACCGGGTTGCGGGCACACGGCCGCGGGCCGACGCGCCGGGCAACGGCACGAGGGGCCGCGGTGCAGACCCCCGGTACCGGCCTTGACCTCAAGGTCGCTTGAGGTCCTACGGTCACTGGCATGAGTATGGAGACCACAGCCTGGACGCAGTTGTACAGCGTCATGAACGCCCAGCAGGAGCGGCGCCCCTTCGCCCGCGCGACCCTGCGCCGCATCGCGGAGTTCGCGCGCCCGCACCGCCGCCGCATCACGCGCTTCGTGGTGTTGAGTGTGCTCACCGCGCTGCTCGCCGTCGCCACCCCCGTCCTCGCGGGCCGTGTCGTCGACACGATCGTGTCGGGCGGCGACGAGAGCACGGTCGTCCGGCTCGCCCTGCTGATCGCGCTCATCGCGGTCGCCGAGGCGGCCCTCGGCATTCTCGGCCGCTGGCTCTCGTCGACGCTCGGGGAGGGGCTCATCCTCGATCTGCGGACGGCTGTGTTCGACCATGTGCAGCGCATGCCGGTCGCCTTCTTCACCCGTACCCGTACGGGAGCACTGGTCTCCCGGCTCAACAACGACGTCATCGGCGCGCAGCGCGCGTTCAGCAACACCCTGTCCGGTGTGGTGAGCAACTTCGTCACGCTGGTGCTCACGCTGGCCGTGATGCTCACCCTGTCCTGGCAGATCACCCTGCTCGCCCTGGTGCTGCTGCCGGTGTTCGTGATCCCCGCCCGGCGGATGGGCAGCCGGATGGCGAAGCTTCAGCGTGAGGCCGCCGACCTCAACGCGTCGATGGGCACCCGGATGACCGAACGTTTCTCGGCCCCCGGCGCCACCCTCGTCAAGCTCTTCGGGCGGCCCGACGAGGAGTCCGCCCAGTTCGCGGCCCGAGCCCGCCGGGTACGGGACATCGGCGTACGGACGGCCCTCGCGCAGTCCGCCTTCATCACCGCCCTCACGCTGGTCTCGGCCCTGGCCCTCGCCCTGGTGTACGGGCTCGGCGGCTGGTTCGCGCTGCGCGGCACCCTGGAACCGGGCGCGGTCGTCGCGCTCGCCCTGCTCCTGACCCGCATGTACGCGCCGCTCACGGCGCTCGCCGGGGCGCGCGTCGAGGTGATGAGCGCCCTGGTGAGCTTCGAGCGCGTCTTCGAGGTGCTCGACCTGAAGCCCCTCATCGAGGAGAAACCGGACGCCCGCGAGGTCCCCGAGGGCCCGGTCGCGGTGGAGTTCGACAACGTCCGCTTCGCCTACCCCGCCGCCGACCGCGTCTCCCTCGCCTCCCTGGAGGAGGTGGCCGCCCTCGACACCCGAGGCGGCACCGAGGTCCTGCACGGGGTCAGTTTCCGTGCCGAACCCGGCCAGACGATCGCCCTCGTCGGTTCCTCCGGCGCCGGAAAGTCGACGATCGGACAACTCCTGCCCCGCCTGTACGACACCGACGAGGGTGCCGTACGGATCGGCGGCGTCGACGTCCGCGACCTGAGCGCCGCCTCCCTGCGCGCCGCCCTGGGCATGGTCACCCAGGACGGCCACCTCTTCCACGACACAGTGCGCGCCAACCTGTTGCTGGCCCGTCCCACGGCGACGGACGGCGAACTGTGGGCGGCCCTGACCCGGGCCCGCCTCGACGACCTGGTCCGCGCCCTGCCCGACGGCCTGGACACGGTGGTCGGCGAACGCGGCTACCGTCTCTCCGGCGGCGAACGCCAGCGCATGACCATCGCGCGGCTGCTGCTGGCCCGCCAGCGCGTCGTCATCCTCGACGAGGCGACGGCCCACCTGGACAACACCTCGGAGGCGGCGGTCCAGGAGGCACTGACGGAGGCTCTGGCCGACCGCACGGCCGTGGTGATCGCCCACCGCCTCTCCACGGTCCGCGCGGCCGACCTGATCCTTGTGATCGAGGCCGGACAGATCCTGGAACGCGGCACGCACGACGAACTGCTGGCACTGGACGGGCGCTACGCGGAGCTGTACCGCACGCAGTTCGCGCAGCGGCCCGGGGAGCGGGCGGAGGTGACGGAGGCCGCATAGCGACGGGGCCCGCGGAAACGGGGCGCGGACGTCCCGGGCTTTCCGTAGGCGCTCGTGCCGTCTCGGAAGGCCAAACTGCCGGTGACAGCTCGACGAAGGCGGAGCGGCGGCGCATCGCCGCGTCCACGAGGGCGATGGACCGGTCGGCGGTGTTCGTCGTGCCGATGACGAACAGGTTCGGCGGCAGCGCGAAGTCGTCGCCGGAGTAGGTCAGCCGCACCGACTTGTTGCGGTACTCCAGGAGGAAGTACAGCTCGCCGAAGACCTTCGCCAGGTTGGCCCGGTTGATCTCGTCGATGATCAGGAAGTGCGGGATGTGCCGGTTGCCCTCGCGGGAGGCCAGGTCGGCGAGTTCGGGCAGCGGGCCCGCGGTGAGCCGGAAGGAGACCTCCCTGGTCTGCGGGTCCTCCTGGGGCCGGAAGCCCTCGCAGAAGTCCTCGTAGGCGTACGGCGGGTGGAACTGCACGAGTTTCACCTGCTCGGGCCCGCCGCCGAGGAACTCGGCGAGCTTCAGCGCGAGGTAGGTCTTGCCGGTGCCCGGAGGGCCATACAGGACCAACTGCCGCTCGTCCCACAACAGATCGCGTACTTCGCGCAGCCACTCGGTGCCGTGTACGAGGAGTTCGCCGGCCAGCTTGTCGGTCGGCTCGGGCAGCTCCAGCTCGCGGCGGGCGGTGATCGCCGGGATCTTTATACTGGGGTCCCGCTCTATGGCCTCCGCCTCCTCGACCAGCTCCTCGTCGGTCAGGCCGAGACCCTCGATGTGGGCCTGGACCGAGGCCAGGTCGACGACGTCATGCTGGATGGACAGCTTCTGCTGGAGCTCCTCCGGAAGTTCGTCGTACGGGTGCCCGGTCGGCTGCCGTCCCACCGGGCGGCGCAGGTTGGACCGCCGGTCCTCGGACTCGGTCTGCTCCACCTCACCCGTGATCTCACCGACGTACAACTTCCCGCCGGAGATGGTGCACACGGTGTCACCGGGCTTCATGCGGGAGAGAAAGGCGTGCTGGTCCTCGACGAGCTGCTGCTTCTGGCTGTACGTGGCGGTCGACTCGTAGTCCATTTGGGCCAGGGTGCGCAAGGAGAGCGCGGCGGCCACCGAGGAGGAGGCCCGCGTCTACCTCTGATCTTGGCCAGTGCTCCGCCCTTCGGGACTCTGCTGAGAAATGCGTGATTCGGGTGGTCAGGCCGCGAGCATCAGGGCTTCGAGGCGGGAGGTGCGGGTACCGCCGAGTGGGGTGCCGGTCAGCCATCGGCCGATGCGGATGAGGTTGAGTGCGGTGGCGGCGAAGACGTGGCCGAGGCGGGTGGTGGCCAGGTTGCGGTAGCGGGTGCGGCGCAGGGTCGCCGTGCCGTCGACCAGTTTGCTCGTGGCGTCGTAGGCGAGGTCGAGGTAATAGGCGGAGACGCGGTAGCCGTCGTTGCCCAGGCTCGGGAAGACGGGGTCACCGAGGGTCTCCGGGCCCGGAGCGGCGGCATCCTTCGCCGAGGCCGCCTCGGACGTTCCCCCGGACGCCGCGTGGGCCGAGGGAGCCAGGGTCGTGGCCGAGCAGGGCTGCCGCAAGGACCGTCAGTCTGGTGCGACATCTCATGGTTCGCTTCACTCGGGCACCCGGGTGGTCAGGTCCGGGCACCGGTCCGGGGTGGGATCTACCCCCTGGACCACAGGGTCCGCGGATCCGGTTGCCTCGATCCACGGAATTCGATCGAGTTCCGTACCGACTGTGTCGAGTTCCCTACGGACCCCTGTCGAGTGAGACCCGATCACGAGATATCTTGATGTCGAGCAATGTTGCAGACGTGGAGCGGAGCACCCGGTGACTGACTCGACCATCATCTACACGCACACTGACGAGGCGCCCGCCCTGGCGACCCACTCGTTCCTGCCCGTGATCCAGGCGTACGCCTCGCAGGCCGGGGTGAACGTCGAGACCCGGGACATCTCGCTGGCCGGCCGCATCATCGCCGTCTTCCCCGAGTTCCTGGAGGAGGGCCAGCGCATCGCGGACGCCCTCGCGGAGCTGGGCGAGCTGGCGAAGACGCCCGGGGCGAACATCATCAAGCTGCCGAACGTGTCGGCGTCGATCCCGCAGCTCAAGGCGGCGGTCGCCGAGCTGCAGAGCCAGGGCTACGCACTGCCTGACTACCCGGACGACCCGAAGTCGGACGAGGAGCGCGACATCCGCGCCCGTTACGACAAGATCAAGGGTTCCGCCGTGAACCCGGTGCTGCGCGAGGGCAACTCCGACCGCCGTGCCCCCGCCTCGGTGAAGAACTACGCCAAGAACCACCCGCACCGCATGGGCGCCTGGACCTCCGAGTCCAGGACGAACGTGGCGACGATGGGCGAGAACGACTTCCGCTCCACCGAGAAGTCCGCGGTGATCTCCGAGGCCGGTTCGCTGCGCATCGAGCTGGTGGGCGAGGACGGTTCGGCCACCGTCCTGCGCGAGTCCGTACCCGTCCTCGCGGACGAGGTCGTCGACGCCTCCGTCCTGCACGTCGCCGCGCTGCGCGAGTTCCTGACCGCGCAGATCGCCCGTGCCAAGGCCGAGGGCGTCCTGTTCTCCGTGCACCTCAAGGCCACGATGATGAAGGTCTCCGACCCGATCATCTTCGGTCACGTCGTGCGCGCGTTCTTCCCGAAGACGTTCGCGCGGTACGGCGAGACGCTCGCGGCGGCCGGCCTGTCCCCGAACGACGGTCTCGGCGGCATCTACAAGGGCCTGGAGTCGCTGCCCGAGGGTGCCGCGATCAAGGCGTCGTTCGACGCCGAGCTGGCCGAGGGCCCGGCGCTGGCCATGGTCGACTCCGACAAGGGCATCACCAACCTGCACGTGCCGTCCGACGTCATCGTCGACGCCTCGATGCCGGCGATGATCCGCACCTCCGGTCACATGTGGGGCCCGGACGGCCAGGAGGCCGACACCCTGGCGGTGCTCCCGGACTCCTCGTACTCCGGTGTCTACCAGGTCGTCATCGACGACTGCCGTGCCAACGGCGCCTACGACCCGTCGACCATGGGCTCGGTGCCGAACGTCGGTCTGATGGCGCAGAAGGCCGAGGAGTACGGCAGCCACGACAAGACCTTCGAGATCCCGGCCGCCGGTACGGTCCGTCTCGTCGACCAGGCCGGCAACGTGGTGATCGAGCAGCCGGTCGCCGCCGGTGACATCTTCCGCGCCTGCCAGACCAAGGACGCCCCGATCAAGGACTGGGTGAAGCTGGCCGTCACCCGTGCCCGCGCCACCGGCAACCCGGCGGTGTTCTGGCTGGACGAGACCCGCGCCCACGACGCCAACCTGATCGCCAAGGTCAACGCGTACCTGCCGGAGCACGACACCGAGGGCCTGGACATCCGGATCCTGAACCCGGTCGAGGCGACCAAGCTGTCGGTGGAGCGCATCCGGCGCGGTGAGGACACGATCTCCGTCACCGGCAACGTTCTGCGCGACTACCTGACCGACCTGTTCCCGATCCTGGAGCTGGGCACCAGCGCCAAGATGCTGTCGGTCGTACCGCTGATGGCTGGCGGCGGCCTGTTCGAGACGGGCGCCGGCGGCTCCGCCCCGAAGCACGTCCAGCAGCTCGTCAAGGAGGACTACCTGCGCTGGGACAGTCTGGGCGAGTTCTTCGCGCTGGCGGCCAGCTTCGAACACCTCGCCACGACCACGGGCAACGCGCGCGCCCAGGTCCTCGCCGACACCCTCGACCGCGCGACGGCGACCTTCCTCAACGAGGACAAGTCGCCGACCCGCCGTGTCGGCGGCATCGACAACCGGGGCAGCCACTTCTTCCTGTCCCTGTACTGGGCGCAGGAGCTGGCGGCCCAGACCGAGGACGCGGACCTGGCGAAGTCCTTCGCCCCGCTGGCCGAGGCGCTCACCGCGAACGCGGAGACGATCGTCGCCGAGCTGATCGCCGTGCAGGGCAAGCCTGCCGACATCGGTGGGTACTACCAGCCGGACGTGGAGAAGGCGAAGACGGTCATGCGTCCTTCGGCCACGTGGAACGAGACTCTGGCGACGCTGAGCTAGCGCTCGGCCGGGTGTGCGGTTCTTTTGCCGCGGGCCCGGTGAGGGCTTGTCGCGCCCCGCGGCGGAGTCGCGGATCGATTCAGCCCCGCGGCCCCTTTGGGGCGTGCCTCCGCACCCGAGTTCATCAGGCTCACCGATCGGCCCCCGGGACCCGCAACCGCGTCCCGGGGGCCGATCGTCATGCCGGGCCGGCGTTTCCGACCCTCGCCAGTACGTCGCTCCCGGATCATGTCCGCGCTGATCGTGAAAGTGCTCGCGGGCGATCTTCTCCGCCCGTTCGGGTTCGGCCGCCGCGATCGCCTCGTACAGCGCCCTGTGGTCCTCGCCGTCCGGTGGAAGTGGGTGCGCTCGCCCTTGCCCAGGGTTCGACCGGCGTCCCCCGGCAGCCGGGCGTCGTGTCAGGCGCGCAGCCACTCCGTCGTGACGACCTCCGCGTCCGTCCGCAACCTGAGCGCGAAGGGACCACTGACGTGCAGCTCGGCGGTGAAGCGGCCCAAGTCGTCGGAGGTGAGGGTGGGTGGCGAGGCGAGCTGCGGACCGCTCAGCACCTCGATCCTGGCCCCCTGCGGTGGCAGGACCTGGCCCATCAGACCGTGCGCGGTCACCTCGACGTCGACCGTCAGCTCCTCCGTGCGGAAGGTCAGCATGCGGGGTGCGTCCATGGCCCCTCTGACGGGGATGCCGTGGACGAGCGAGTCGAAGGTCAGCTCGGCCAGCTGGGTGCCGAGCGAGAACAGGGTGTAGGCCTCAACGGCGGTCTGCTGGAGCTGTGCCGGGACCGGATCCATGATGGCGGCGGCCTGGCGCAGCGTCTCCTCCAGGAGGTCGTTGTCCAGCGAGTCGTCGCCCTCGAACTCCGCCAGGTCGTCGGCGCCGTCATCGAAGCCCTCGATGCCGTCCATGCCGTCGGAGTCGTGGGGTAATCCGTCGTTGTCGTGTGCGTTGTTCACAGCACCCCCCGGGCGGCGAGCCGTACGCGGAGCCGGCGCAGGCAGCGCTGGCGCAGAGGGCCGATGCTGCCCACGGCGATGCCGAGGGCGGCGGAGATCTCCTGGTAGCTCGGCGGCGGGGCGGACATCAGGACGCGCAGCAACTGCCTGCAGCGGGCGCCGAGTTCCTCGAACTCCTGCCATAAATGCCGGATGCGCTCAGCCTCGTTGGAGGCTTCCTCGGACTCGATCACCCACTGTTCGGGCGTACGGTCGTCGCTGATCCGGTCGAGCAGCTGGGCATCGTCCGTCGGTGTCATCCGGTGGGTGCTCTTGATGACCTTGAGGCATTCGTGCCGTGCGGTACTGGCGAGCCACGAACCCGCCTTCTCCGGTTCACGGATGCGGCCCAGGTGCTGGGCGAAGCGGAACCAGACGGTCGAGTACACCTCGTGCGCGTCCGCGTCGGACAGCCGGTGGGCACGCGCCACCGACCACACCAGTGGGCTCAGCCCTTCCACCAGCGCCTTCCAGCCCGCCGCGTCGCCGTCGACTGCGGACCGGACCAACACGCCGACTGCAGCTCGGTCCACGTCCCCACCCCTCGTGTACGGCAAGTCATCGTACGCCGTGGAAGGGGGTGCTCCACTCGTCCTGCGCATGGTCCTCACTCGATTTGTCCTTGTACGGAGGCCTGTTGGCCTCATACGGCGGGTGGGATGGTCACGACCGGCACCGGGCTCCAGGTGGGCGGGATCAACGCGGGTACGACCGCGCCGCGGACCTCCGCGAACTCGGTGTTCGCCGCCAGGAGTTGCTGCCGGGCGGCGCGCGGGTCGGTCTCCTTGTGGGCTGTCATGTGGGCGGCGATCATCGCGGCGACCACCGGGGTGGCGAACGAGGTGCCGCTCCACTGCGCGAGCCCTTCGAACACCACCTGGTCCGGGGTGCCCGAGGTGGTCTCGTGCTCCCCCGAGAGCACGCCGAGGTGCTGGGGGTCCTGGCAGGTGCAGGCGTAGGTGAAGTGGTGGCGGCAGGTGTCGTACGTGCTGTGCTGGTAGATGTACGGCACCGGCACGTCGAAGCCGGTGAGCGGCCCGGTGAGGCGCTCGCCGGGGGCGTAGACCTTCACCCATGCGCCGTGGTTGCTGAAACAGGCGCCGAACTCGCCGTCGCTGCGCAGGGCGCCGACGGAGAGCACACAGTGGGCGTACTCGGGCTTGTCGGCGTAGGCGGCGGGCCAGAAGGGGGTGGCGCTGGCGTTGTTGCCGGCGGCGGCGACGAGCAGGGTGTGCGGCTGCTCGCGCAGGGCCTCCATGAACGCGGCGATACCGAGCAGGCCTTCCGTGCTGCCGTTCGACGTGCCCGCGGAGAGGCTGATGATGCTCGGCCAGCCGTCTCGTTCGACGGCCTCGAAGAGCATGTCGCCGAACTCGGACTCCAGGATCGCGCCGGCGTCGTTCAGCGTGTTGCGGGAGACGATGTCCGTGTTGGGGGCGACGGCCGCGACGAGTCCCGAGATGAACGTGCCGTGCCCGGCGTACTGCTGGAGGACGCCGTCCGTGTCGCACTCGTCGATCTGGGCGTCACCCTGGACGTGGGCCATGGCCGGGTAGGACGCGTAGTCGTGCATGAGGCCGGTGTCGATGACCAGGACGCCGACGGCACTGTCCTGGTCGTAGCCGCTCTCCCCGACCGCCGGGTTGGGCCCCGCGGTGGGCGGGACGGGCACGGGCTCGTCACCGGGACAGGCGTTGACGGGGGCGATGTGCACCACGTGGTTACGGCTGACCAGGCGCCGCCCCGCGTTGCCCTCCGTCTCCCTGAGCGCGCGCAGCGCGCCCGCCACCGCGCGGTCGCCGTGCCGGCCGCCCTGGCCCGGGTCGCCGACCCGGATGCGGGTGATGCCCGACCGGTTGCTCTCCGGGCTCGCCCGGCGCACCTCGTCGGCGGTCACACCGGCGAACGTGGTGAAGTGCGCGCGCACGGTGTCCTCGACGATCCGCGCCTCCTCGCCGTCGCGGGCCAGGACGACGCCCTTCTCGTAGATGAACTCGGCGGCGTCGTCGGGCCCCATCGCCAGTTCGACGCCGGGCATGGAGCGCTGGATCTGGTCGAACTGCTCCTGGAAACGCTGAGGTGCCATGGAATGTCCTCCCCCTTGAACCGATCCCCTGTTGCCTCTATGGAGAGCCGCAGGGCTGCCGTGTGATACAGGCGCCACGACAGGTTTGTTGATACAGGGCTCGATCCGCGATGGACAGCGAGTTATCCATGGCCAAACCTGTGTGGGGCGGGGCGCGGAGCACTACCATCCGTTGGGTGACAGCGGGAAGCGACACGGTTCTCGAACTACTGCCGATGGTGTTCGCCCGCCCGAAGGACGCGCTCGCGCGGGCGCAGAACGTCCTCGGCAGCGACCCGACGCCGTTGCACGCCTCCGTCGCCCACCAGGTGATCGGTCTGTGGCAGCGGGACTTCGGCGACATGCGCATCGCCCTGCGTCATCTGAGACGCGCCCGCGATCTCGCGGCGGACGCCGGTTCGGCGGAGCGGGAGGCGGACGTCCTCGGCACACTCGGCGTGGCACTGGTCCACGCGGGCCGCACCCGGCAGGGCCTGGAGGCCTTCGAGCAGGGCGTCGAGCGGGGTTCGGGACATACACGCGCGCGCGTGCTGTACCGGCGGGCTTACGCGTGGTGGGTGCTGGGGCATCATCGCGAGGCGCTGGACGACGTACGGCGGGCCATTCCCGTGCTGCGGCAGGCGGACGACGTCATCTGGACGGCTCGGGCGCTGACCCTGCGGGCCACCGTGCATCTGGCGCTCGGCCGCCCCGAGCGGGCCGACGCCGACTTCACCGCCGCCGAGCAGATGTGGGACACCACCGGCCAGGAGCACGACAAGGCCGATGTCGTCGAGAGCCGGGCGCTGGCCGCGTACCGGGCGGGCGACATCCCGGCGGCGCTGCGTCTGTTCGACGAGGCGGCCGAGCGGTACGACCGGCTGGGCACGCCGATCTTCATGTTCCACATCCGCCGCTGCGAGGTGCTGATGGCCGCCGGGCTGGCCCCCGAGGCGGTCGCGGAGACCGACGCGGCGCTCGCCGTGCTCGACGGCATCGGCGGGCAGAGCACCCGCAAGGCGGAGCTGCTGCTGGCCGCCGCGAAGGCCGCCCGGCTCGCGGACGATCCGCACACCGCGATCGCACGCGCTGCCGTGGCCGTACGTCTGTTCGCCGGGCAGCGGCGCAGCTGGTGGGAGGCGCACGCCCGGCTGGTGCTGATCGAGGCGCGGGTCGCGACGGGCCGGAAGTCGGGGCGGCTGGTCGCGGACGCGGCGGCGCTGGCCGACCGGCTCGCCGCCTTCGGTTCGCCGTCCGCGCCCGAGGCGTCGCTGCTCGCGGGCCGGATCGCGCTCGCGCTGGGCTGGACCGAGGACGCGGAGAAGCATCTGAAGGTCGCCGCCCGCAGCCGGCGCGTCGGTCCGCCGCTGGCGCGGATGACGGGCTGGGCGGCGCAGGCGCTGCGCGCGGAGGCGGCCGGGTCGGGGCGGGGTGTGCTGGAGGCCTGCCGGCGCGGGCTCGCCGTCCTGGACGACCACCGGATGACGCTCGGCGCATCGGAACTGCGGGCCCGGGCGACCGCGCAGGGCGCCGAACTGGCAGCTCTGGCGCAGCGGGCGGCCCTGGAGTCCGGTGGGCCTCGGCGGCTGCTGGTGTGGAGCGAGCGGTGGCGGGCCACGGTCCTTTCGGCGCCGCCCGCCCGGCCGCCCGACGACCCCGCACTCGTGCAGAGCCTGACCGCTTTCCGGGAGATCGCCGCCCGAGCGGAGAAGGCCCGGATCGACGGCCGCCCGGTACCGGCGCTGGAGCGCGAACAGCGGCGCCTGGAACGGGAGGTGCGCTCCCGGACCCTCCATATGCGCGGTGAGTCTCCCGGCGGCGGACGCCGCCTCGATCCCGGGCGGCTGCTCGAACGCCTGGGCAGCGGTGGGCGGTTGATCGAGATCGTCGTGGTCGACGGCCGGGTGCAGGTGCTGTTGTGTGGCGAGGGGCGGGTGCGCCGTTTCGAGGCGGGGCAGCTCGCGGAGGCGGTGACGGAGGCCGAACATGTGCAGGCCGGGCTGCGACGGCTCGCGCACCCGGGGGCGGAGGGCAGGCTGCCGGTGCTGGAGGCGTCGGGCCGCCGTCTTGAGGAGCTGCTGCTGGGCGCGGCCGTGCCACACCTGGGCTCCGGCCCGGTGGTCGTGGTGCCGCCGGGGAGGCTGCACCGGGTGCCTTGGGCCCTGCTGCCCTCCCTCCGGGAACGGGTGCTCAGCGTGTCCCCGTCGGCCGGCAGCTGGCTGCGCGCCCAGGAGACCGGGCCCCCGCCGGGCGGCCGGCACGTCCTCGTACGGGGGCCGGGGCTGGCGAGCGGTGGGGCGGAGGTGCCCGACCTGGTCGACCGGTACGGCAGGCCTACGGTCCTGGAGCACGAGGGGGCGCGGGTACCGGCGGTGCTGGACGCGCTGGACGGGGCCGCGCTGGCGCACATCGCGGCCCACGGCACCTTCCGGGCCGACAGTCCGCTGTTCTCGTCGCTGCGGATGGCCGACGGCCCGCTGATCGTGCACGACTTCGAACGCCTCGACCGCAGCCCGTACCGGATCATCCTCTCCAGCTGTGACACCGGCCGCCTCGCGACCGTCGGCGCGGACGAACTCCTCGGCCTGGTCACCGCGTTGCTGCCACTGGGCACGGCGGGCGTCGTGGCGAGCAGCGCGCCGGTCAACGACTCGGCGGTGGTCCCGCTGATGCTGGCCCTGCACAAAGGCCTCAGCGCGGGCCTCTCCCTGGCCGAAGCCCTGCGCGACGCCCGCGCAGCCCTGCCCGGGGACGCGACA
>NZ_JAVFVX010000025.1:75258-84080 GCF_033441795.1 Streptomyces sp. ADMS
CGAAGCCCTGCGCGACGCCCGCGCAGCCCTGCCCGGGGACGCGACACATCAGGCGCGTTCGGGGCCACCTGAACACGCTCCGGGTGTCCATCAGCCGACCACGCCGCCGTGGTCCCGCTGATACCGCCCTGTGTGACGCCCGCGCGGTTCTCGCAGCGAGCGACGGGGTGGGTGTTCCGGCGTCGGGGCGGCCTGTAGCACGCTGTGGCCGTCCGTCACGCCGGTTGCGCGGTCCGCGTCTCCTCCAGCAGCCACGGCAGCGCGGACCGGTCGCTCGCGCCGAGCCGGGTGTACGCGCTGTGCAGGTGGTTTCCGACCGTGCGGATGGACAGTGTGAGGCGGTCCGCGATCTGCCGGTTGCTCAGGCCTGCCGCCGCCAGGGTGACGATCTGGCGCTGTCGGGCGGTGAGTTCGCCGAGGACCAGGCCGGACAGCGCCGGGGTGCGGGCGCCCTGGCAGCGCCGGGCCAGGGTCATGGCGCGTGAGCGGGACCTGCGGGCTGCGCGCGGGTCGCGGTGCACCGGGACCGCCTGGGCGTGTGCCTCGGCCGCGAAGAGCAACAGGCCCCGGCGCTCCAGGAGTTCGGCGGCGCGGTCCAGCGCGGGACCGTCCCGGCGGACGAGCGCGTCGGCATGCCGGGCCAGGGGTTCGGCATCCTCGCCGGGCAGTTGGGCGAGCCGGTCCGCGACCAGGTGCGGTGCCCCGAGGCGTACGGCGTCGTAGAGAACGTACGCCTTCCCCTCCCCGTCCCCGGGGTCGGTGGCGGCCTCCAGTGCGCCGGCGATGTCGCCGTGCGCCGCCCGTTGCCACGTGGTCGCCCGCGCGGGGGACGCATGACCCAGGAGAACCTCGCCCACCGTGGCGGTCTCGCTCAACTGGGTTGCCGCCAGCGCCAGTTCCATACGACAGGACGAATTGTCCGGGGTGCCGCGCAGGCCTTCCCTGGCCCAGGTGAGGGCCTCGCGCAGTTCTCCGCGCAGTCGGGCGAAGCGGGCCCGGACGGTCGCGTAGTCGACCGGTACGGCAGGGTGCGAGGCGGTGTTCTCGGCTGTCAGCCAGTCTCCGACGGGGCCCGCCGGCCCCTGGACGTCGGTGCGCTCGATACGGTCGGCCAGTTCGGCTCGCTCGGCGTCCAGCGCCGACGCGCACTCGGCCGGGGTGCGGGACAGCCGTCCGGCCCGGAGCTGCCCGGCACCCGCCCGCAGCACGGGGCCGTGCAGGGGTTGGGCGAGGCGGACCCCGGAGTGGGCGTCGACGCGGATCAGTCCGTCCGCTTCGAGGCACTCCAGCGCGCGCAGGTCCAGGTCGGCGAGGTCCAGCGGGAGCGGTTCGCTGAACGCCAGGCGCTCCAGCGCCTCCCGCTCCTCGGCACAGGCCCGGTTCAGTGCGTCGCCGGCCCGTTCGCGCACTGCGGGCGTCACGGGGACGGGGCCACGCCACCTCAACTCGTCCGAGTCCAGTGCGAGTTCCCCTCGTCCACGTACGGCGCCGACCAGATCGCGCAGCAGCCGCAGGTCACCCTGGCACAGGTGGTACAGGCGGCGTGCGGTGAGCGGTTCGACCGGGCTGCCGACTCCGGCCGCGATCATCTGGGCGGTCTCCTCGCGGGGCAGCGGCTCCAGGGCGAGACGCGGCAGCACCTCGCCGGTCCACAGCCGGGACACCGCGCCGGGCGCCGGGGCGCCGTCCGTCGCGACCACGAGCAGCCGGGTACGTCCGTGCACCGCGAGCTGGTGGACCAGGGCGGCCGAGGAGTCGTCCAGCAGATGTGCGTCGTCGACCAGCAAGGTCCGTACGTCCGTGAGGAGTTGGACCGCGCGGTGCAGGGAGACCTGCTCCGGGAGGAGGTGGGCGAACGCGGCGAAGGGGATACCCCGGGTCTCGGGCGTGCCGCTCACCCTGGCGCAGTCGGTGCCCCGGACGGCCTCCGTGACGAGACGGGTCTTGCCGCGCCCGGCCGGACCCGTCACCACGACGCCGTGCCGTTCGGCCGCCAACGACCGTCGGACGAGCTCCAGTTCGTTGTCCCGTCCGGTGAACGGCCAGGGCAGTTCCAGGGTCTTGGCGTCCCGCACGTAAGTCGTCACGTGAACAGGAGCCGGGCTACTCACCTTTGATACAGGCCGACTTGAGTAGACCCCGACTCAGGCGCCCGAGCGCCCATGAGCCGCAACATGTTCTCCATGCACGCACGGTTCTGCTCACTTCCGCAGCAGCCGGCCCCCACGTTCGCTCCGGGGTTGCCGGCCGAGCGGCTCATAGCGCTCCTGGCGGGGCGCCTGATGTGGGTGAACGGCACCGTGCTCCACTACTACTTCTTCGACCGGGACAGCGACGGCTCGGTCATTCCCCTGCCGGGGACCGGGGAGACACGGTGGGAGTCGTGGGTCGGCGCCGAGGCACAGCGCGACGTCGTCCGCGACTGCTTCCGGGAGTGGCTCGACCTCGGGATCGGGCTCTCGTTCGTCGAGGTGCGCGACCGCTCGGAGGCCGAACTGCGCATCGGATTCCAGACCGGTGACGGTTCGTACTCCACGGTCGGGCGGGACGCACTGTCGGTGGGCCTGGGGCGGCGCACGATGAACTTCGGCTGGGATCTGACCGCGCCCGGGGAGCGCGCGACGGCCCTGCACGAGATCGGGCACGCCCTGGGCCTGCTGCACGAGCACCAGAACCCGTTCGCCGGCATCCACTGGGACGACGAGGGGGTGTACGACAGCCTGGCCGGCCCGCCGAACTACTGGGGCCGCGAGAGGACGTACTTCAACATCCTGCGCAAGCTCGACCCTGACGAGGTCAACGGCTCCGTCTGGGACCCGCTGTCGATCATGCAGTTTCCGTTCTCGGCGGGGCTGATCCTCGAACCGGAGCAGTTCCGGTCCGGAGTGCGCCCACCGGGGACGCTCTCCCCGGCCGACAAGGAGTTCATGCTCCGCTGGTATCCGCCGACGGGCACGTGCAGGCCGGCCGAACTGGTGCCGTTCCGGTCCGCGCCTCTGTGCCTCGGCGCGGGCGAGCAGGCCGACTTCGGCATCGCTCCGCCGGAGACCCGCGACTACACCGTGGGCACCTTCGGGGAGGGCGACACGGTCGTCGTGGTCTTCGAGGAGATCGACGGCGAGCCCCGTTACCTCTCCGCAGGGGACGACGGCGGCACTCCGCACAACGCTCATGTCAGGGTCCGGCTCGTCAAGGGCCGCAGCTACTTCGTCCGCGTACGCCTCTACTCCACATGGGGATCGGGGGAAACGGCCGTCATGTGCTGGTGAAGCTGGGGGCAGAGACCAGCGCATGACGGCCGCCGCGTCCGCGGGCGAGCCAGACCACCGTCGGGCACCCGGGGGAGCGGTCGAGGACGTCACCTTCAGGGGGAGGGTGACGTCCTCGACCACGCCATGCCGTGGCAGCCGATGGGGCCGCCACGGTCAGGGTGGACGCGGCCAGCGAGTAGGGAATCGGGCCGGTAGCCAGGAGAGCCCGGTGGGCAGGAAGAGCCGGGCAGGCAACGAGAGAAAGGGCCCTCGCGGGCTTCCGCCCGCGAAGCCCCTTCGCATCACACCGTCGGGACGTCAGGATTCGAACCTGTGCCCCCTTGACCCCCAGAAGAGCGGGTCACCTACCTTGTCGACACATAACCATCGCAATCCGGGCCTGTAGTGTGCGTCGAGAGCCCTACCGCGCACCATCGCGCACACGGTGCGGGTCCCAACTGGTCCCCAAGCCGCGTCAGAAGAGCGCCTTACACCGGCCGCTTCTTGAGTTGCCGGTAGATGGATGCGGATCGTGCCCTGTGTGATGCATCGTCAGTCATCACTCACCGGATGCGTGAGGTTCGCTCCGGTCGCCGGGTCGAACACGTGAGCCTTGCCCATGTCGACCTGCAGCTCTACCGGTTCGCCCTCCCGAGCACGCGTGGCGGCGTCCAGGCGGGCCACGATGTGATGGGTGTCGGCGCCGGTGTCGCGCAGGCCCGAGTCCTTGGCGAGCTCCTCCAGTTCGGTGGTCGTCGCGGGCCCGCCCTCCGCGGTGAAGTAGACGTACACATCGGAGCCCAGCGACTCCAGTACCTCCACGGCGGCGGTGAAGACCGGGCCCGTCCGTGCCCGGTCGTGTGACAGGGCCACGTCCTCGAATGCCTCCGGTCGCAGCCCGACGATCACCTCGCGGGGCGCGTTCTGCCGTTCCAACGCCTGCCTCGTACGGTCGTCGAGGGTCAGGTCGCCCAGGGACGAGCGCAGGGCACCGTCCGCCAGAGTGGCGTTCAGGAAGTTCATCGCCGGGGAGCCGATGAAGCCCGCGACGAAGATGTTGCGCGGCAGGTCGTACAGCTCGGCAGGTGTGCCGATCTGCTGGACCAGGCCCTGTCTCATGACCACCACGCGGTCGCCGAGCGTCATCGCTTCGGTCTGGTCGTGGGTGACGTACACGGTGGTCGTGCCAAGGTTCCGCTGCAGCCGGGAGATCTGAGTGCGCATCTGTACCCGGAGTTTGGCGTCCAGGTTGGACAGCGGCTCGTCCATCAGGAACGCCTTGGGGTCACGGACGATCGCCCGCCCCATGGCCACCCGCTGGCGCTGACCGCCCGAGAGGTTGGCGGGCTTGCGGTCCAGGTGTTCGGTGAGGTCGAGGATCCGGGCGGCTTCCGTCACCTTGGCGTCGATGGTGGCCTTGTCCACCTTGGCCAGGCGCAGCGGGAAGCCCATGTTCTCCCGGACGTTCATGTGCGGGTACAGGGCGTAACTCTGGAACACCATGGCGACGTCGCGTTCCTTTGGAGCGAGGTCGTTGACGACCCGGTCTCCGATACGCAGGGTGCCCTCGGTGATGTCCTCAAGTCCGGCGATCATGTTCAGGGTGGTGGACTTGCCGCATCCCGACGGACCGACCAGGATCACGAACTCGCCGTCGGCGATCTCCAGGTCCACGTCCTTCACGGCGAGGGCCCCGTCGGGAAAGCGTTTGGTGACTCCCTCGAGGATGATCTCGGCCATGGATGGTGCCTCCTTGCCTTGATGCCTTCCGAGTCCGGCAACTGCGGTCGGTGTCTCGGACCGGTGGCCTGCCTGCCGCGGTCGGCCCGTTCACCCCTTGACTGCCCCGGAGGTGAGTCCGGCGACGATCCGCCGCTGGAAGAGCAGGACGAAAACGATGATCGGGATGGTGATGACCACAGCGGCGGCGGCGATCGACCCTGTGGGCTGCTGGAACTGGGAGCTCCCGGTGAAGAACGCGATCGCGGCAGGCACGGTGCGCGCGGACTCGGTGGACGTCAGCGAGATCGCGAACAGGAAGTCGTTCCAGCAGAAGATGAACACGAGAATGGCCGTGGTGAACACGCCCGGCGCGGCCAGCGGCACGATGACCAGTCGGAAGGCCTGCGCGGGCGTCGCCCCGTCGACCTTGGCGGCCTTCTCCAGGTCCCAGGGGATCTCACGGAAGAACGCCGACAGGGTGTAGATCGCGAGTGGCAGCGAGAAGGTCATGTACGGGATGATCAGCCCGACCCAGGTGTCGAAGATCCCGATGATCCGCTCGATGTTGAACAGCGGTGACACCAGGGAGATCGGCGGGAACATCGCGATCAGCAGTGACATGCCGATGAGCACCCGCTTGCCGGGGAAGCGCAGCCTGGCCACCGCGTAGGCGGCCATGGTCCCCAGCGCCACCGCGATCACCGTGGAGATCAGGGCGATACCGATCGAGTTGATCAGCGCACGGGTGAACTCGGCGGTCTCGAAGATGCCCTCGTAGTTCTCCCAGGTCCAGTCCGTGGGGATGTAGTTGCCGTCCGTCAGGGTGGTGGGGTCCTTGAACGACAGCGCGGCGATCCACCACACCGGGAACAGGGCGTACAGCACCACCACCACGTTCATGACGCCCCATCGGGCGGCATGCGTCTTTCCTGCCGCGGCCATCAGCGTTTCACCTCCGCGCCGGGTGCGGCGGTGCCGAACAGTTTGACGAAGGTGAAGGCGATGATCCCGACGCAGATGAAGATCAGGACCGAGATCGCCGACCCGATGCCCAGGTTCAGCGCGGTGAACAGGTTGTCGTACCCGAGGATCGACAGAGAGCCGGTCCCATGGGCGCCCGCGGTCAGGATGTAGATGTTGTCGAAGATCCGGAACGCGTCCAGTGTGCGGAAGAGCAGTGCCACCAGGATGGCCGGTTTCATCAGCGGCAGCATGATCTTGGTGAAGCGCTGCCGGGCGGTGGCACCGTCCACCATGGCCGCCTTCAGGGTCTCCACGGGGACCAGCGCGAGGCCCGCGAGCAGCAGCAGGGCCATGAACGGCGTCGTCTTCCACACCTCGGCGAGGACGATCAGCCAGAGGGCGGGCCACTGTTCGGTCAGCGGGGCCTCTCCGCTGGGCAGCAACTCGGCGAGGTATCCGAGCTCCGGGGTCCAGGCGTACTGCCAGGAGAAGGCGGCGACCACGGTGACGATCCCATACGGAATGAGGACCGACGTGCGGACGACGCCGCGCCAGAAGATCGTGCGGTGCATCACCAGCGCGAGCCCCATTCCAAGGACGAGTTCGATCGCCACGGACACCGCGGTGATGAACAGCGTGACCCAGAAGGCGTCCCACCAGAACGGGGAGGACAGTACCGCCCCGTAGTTGCTCAGGCCCACGAACTCCGCCCGTCCGGGGAAGCGCAGGTCGTACCGCTGGAGGGACAGGTAGACGGCGTACCCGATGGGGTAGGCGGTCACGGCGATCATGACGACGACCGCGGGCGCGCAGAGCAGCCAGCCGAGCCGCCGCTCCTGCCTGGCGCCCGCCGAGAGTGCCGCCCGGTCCGGCCCCGCCTGCTCCGTCTCCGTCTCGGGCGGTGGCGGGGTTCCGGCGGGTTGTGCCTGCGTGCTCATCTCGGGCCGCCCGAGGACGAGGCCCGCGCGCTGGGGCGCCGGCCGACGGAGTGGTGCGGGAGGTGGTGGTTCACGGGATCACACCCTCGGATCGCAGGGCATCGTCAATCTGTTCCCCGATGGTGTCGACCGAGCTCTCCGGTTCGATCCCGGACGGCGGAGACAGCGTGTGGGAGACCGCGATCGAAACGTTCTGGTAGACCGGCGTGATCGGGCGCACGCTCGCCGACTCCAGGGCGGCCAGCACTTCCCCGGAGAAGGGGTACTCCTTCATGAACGCGGGCTCGTCGTACAGGGCGCGCAGGGTGGGCGGCAGACCGCCCTCGAGTGCGGCGGTGAGCTGGTTCTCCCGGTTGCGCAGGCACAGCGCCGCCTCGAAGGCCAGGTCGGGGTGGCGCGAGTAGGCGCTCACCGCCAGATCGATGCCGCCGATGGTGGGCCGTGCCGGGCGGTTCGCGTCGACGCGAGGGTACGGCGCCCAGCGGAAGTTCTTGAACAGCTCGGGGTTGTTCGCCTTCATCGACGGATAGACGAACGGGTAGTTGAGTTCGAACGCCGCCATCCCCGACTCCATGGCGAGGCGGTTCTGGTCCTCCATCTGGTTGGCCAGGGAGGGGTCCGCGGCAGGGGACTTCGCCAGATCACGCATGATCTTGGCGGCCCGCACAGCAGGAGCACCGAGAGAGGGTTCGGTCGCGCTCTCGTTGAGGATGGAGCCGCCCGCACTGTTGATCAGCGTGTTGAACCAGACGGTCAGGCCCTCGTACTGGGCGCCCTGGATCTCCACGAAGTGCGGTTTGCCCTGCCGGGCGAGGGCTTCGGCCATGTCCAGCATCTCGGCCCAGGTCCTGGGTGGGGTGGGCACCAGGTCCTTGCGGTACCACAGGAGCTGGGTGTTGGTGTTGTACGGGACGGCGTACAGCTTGCCCTTCCAGGTCGAGGTCTGCAGCGGTACGCGCAGGGTGCCCTCGACCGCCTGCTGCTTGGCAGCCCCCGTCCATTCCCGGATCCAGCGTGCCTCGGCGAACTCCGCCGCCCAGGTGACGTCCAGGCCCAGGATGTCGAGCGAGTCGTCCTCGGCGGCGAGTCTGCGGACGAGCTGCTGGCGCTGGCCGTCCGCGGCACGCGGGAGTTTGTTGTAGCTGATCGTGTAGCGGCCGCCCGACGCCTGGCTGCACCGGTCGGCCGCCTTCTGGAGCGCACCCGAGTCGTCGGGGAAGTTGTACCAGTTGAGGGTGGGTTTCCCGGAGCCCTCGTCACCGCCACAAGCGGCGAGCACTGACGCCAGCAACGGCAGCGCGGCAAACGCCCGCAGCCATCGCGCCCCTTTGGGACGTTCCTTCTGACTCGAAACCGGCCGCCAGCAGCACCTCGCGTGCACGCGCTCCACACCTCGCTTCCGGACGGTGGCACGGGACTCGGACCTCGCAGCGTTTTCCTCCCGGTGAAGACTAAAGACCACTTAAGGCAAGATCAAGCACATATCGCACCTAATCGCCCACCGGCCTGCCATGGGACATGGGACCGGTTCGGCGAACCGGCGGGCGAGGAAGGGGGACGGATACCTTCGGCCGATGGGCCGCGGGGGCGCTCGGAGTGATCGCCGGCGGCCCGGCCCGCGCCGTCGGCGGCAGCAGCGGAACGGATGAAAGGGTGCGCCGACCCGGATCGGGGCACCAGCTGTGCGGTGCCGTGCGCTGTCGCCCGGACAAGGCATCAAGGGAAACGTCTGCGCAGATCAGAACGTTTGACAATGGCCCCGACAACACACCTGGACCGAGTCAAGGTGTGTTACATGACCGCCCCATAGCGCTCGGTCCCCACCTGGTCCCCAGGAACGACCGAGAGGCCACTTCCGATCAACCGGAAATGACCTCCGACCTGCTACTCGCAAGTCGGGACGACAGGATTTGAACCTGCGACCCCTTGACCCCCAGTCAAGTGCGCT
>NZ_JAVFVX010000260.1:0-3014 GCF_033441795.1 Streptomyces sp. ADMS
CGCCGCAGGTCGCGGAGTGCGGTCCAGCGGCCCCGAGGAATTGCGCAGCAGAGTCCGCGCCGGGCAGGACGTCCGCTTCCAGCGCCCCGGATTCCTGCGCGGGAGCGGTGTCGTGAGGGCCGTCGGCGAGCACGATCGCGTCGATAGCCGCATCGAGGACGCCCGCGTGGACCAGAAGCCGCCGCTGAGCGATGACGTCCTGCGTTCGAGGGACAGGACGTGCAGCGGGATGTTCGCCATTTCGGTTTCCATCCGTGTGGCCGGGGTCAGCGCACAAGCGCTACGGGGCTGACGGCTTCGAGGGCGCCCGCGCGCAGTGCGAGCCGGACCGGTTCGCACCCTTCGGCGTGGACAGTGACAGTGATGTCCCCGCTCCCGACGGGACGGACCACCGCCAGCGCACGACCGTCGAACGTCCGCCTGCTTGGCCCGGAAAAGCTCTCCTCTGCCGCAGGATCGGCACTGCCGAGTGCCTGCAGGACGCCGGCGCCCTCCACGGTGACGGTCACGGGCCGGTCCCGTCCCGGGTGCACGTTCCCCGTGCCGTCGGTGAGAGCGATGTCCACAAAGGCAAGGTCCCCGCTGTCGGCACGGAGGTGGCCACGGTCCGCACGAACGTCGAGCACGAGGGCGTCCTTCGCGGTGACCAGCGCGGTACGTCCCTGTTCCCGGCCGTCCGAGTACGCGATCGCGACCAGTTCCCCAGGCGTGTAGACAAGCTCGAAGTCGGCGCGGAACTCGTGATCACGTCCGGCGGGCATCCGGCCCACACTGGTTCCGTTCAGAAGCAGCTGGATCTCATCGGCGTCGCTGTACACCTCGACGTGGATGGGCTTGCCCCGGAAGCCGTCCCATGTCCAGCTGCCGATCGCGTCGCTCCAGGACCATGGGGTGGCCAGGACTCTTCTCCCGTGGTGCTGGGGACGTAGCACGGCGATGTACGGCGTCGACCGGAGGCCGAACACGATCTCCCGGTAGTACGATGCAGGACGCCGCTGACCGGTGATGTCGAAGTCGCCGCACCAGGCCGCGAGCCACGGATAGGGCTGAGCGGCCGACGCTGCCCGCGAAGCCGAGTCGCCATACCCTACGGAGCCGAGACCGGCCTCGCCAAGGTAGTCCCAGCCCGTCCAGGTGAAGTCACCGATGACGTGAGGGTTCGACATGACGAGTGACCAGTTCTGCGCGATGCGGGACGGGAAGGTCTCCGTTCCGACAATCACCCGGTTGGGGAACCGCCGACGGTCGAGCTCGTAGCGGCCGTCACCGTAGTTCAGGCCTGCCACATCGAGAACGGAGAAGGACTCCTCAGTTCGCCCGGTCACTTCCTCGGAGGACGTGACCTGATTCATCATCTCTCCGACCTGCGCCATCATGCCGTTGACCCCGCCGCTCGGCGGCTGTGCCGACGCCATCTGCCGTGCCGCGGCGACGACCGTGTCGAGCACCGACACGAATCCGTTGATGCCATTGGTGATGAAACGGGTGCCATCGAGGGAGCGGATCTTCTCGGCGAGCCGACGGCTCCACACACCGCCGAACCGGGTGCCGGTCTCCGGGATCTCGTTCCCGATCGAGTAGAAAATCACGCTCGGGTGGTTGAAGTCCTTCGCGACGAGGGCAGCCACGTCGCGTTCCCACCACTCGCGGAAATCGCCGGCGTAGTCGAAATCGGTCTTGCCGACGGTCCAGACGTCGAAGGCTTCGTCCATGACCAGCATGCCCAGCCGGTCGCACGCTTCGAGCAGCGCGGAACTGGCAGGGTTGTGGGAGCTCCTGATCGCGTTGAAGCCCGCCTCCTTCAGCAGTTCGACCCGGCGTTCCTCGGCCCGCCCGATGGCCGCCGCGCCGAGGGGACCATTGTCGTGGTGCAGGCACGCACCACGGAGCTTGACCGTGCGGCCGTTGATCCGCAGGCCGTTGGAGGGGTCGAACTGCAGACGCCGGACACCGAACTCGCTCGCGTGGATGTCGAGCACACGGTCGCCGTCCCGGAGTTGAAGCCGGGCCGTATACAGAGACGGGCTGTCCACGCTCCATAGCGCCGGATCCGTGACGTACAGCCTGTGCCGGACGACCGCCCGCTCACCGGGCAGCAGCGTGACCGGGCTCCGCTCATGGGCCACCTCCGCCGAGCCGTCTCCCCCCACGGCGGAAGCCAGCTCGACGGTCGTGGTCACAGCTGCGGTGTTCAGCACCTCGGTCGCGATTTCCACGACCGCCTGACCAGGCTCGATGTCCGGCGTGCTGATCCGCACGCCGTCGACGGCGATGTGGACCGGTTCCTTCACGATCAGGCGTACATCGCGGTAGATGCCCGCACCCGTGTACCAACGGCTGTCCTGGTGCGCACGGCAGTCGACCCGGATCTCGTTGACCTCCCCGAAGCGGAGGTAGGGGTCGATCCGCACCGTGAAGCGGGAGTATCCGAAGGCGTGCTGGCCCGCCAGGGCACCGTTGACATAGATCATGGCGCCCCGGTGGACCCCGTCGAACTCGAGGAAGAAGCACCGGCCGCGATCGGACTCCTCGACGTGCAAGCTCCTGCGGTACTCGAACACGCCGCTGGGAAAGTACCCGGCCGCGGCGCCGGCAGGCGCGTCCGCTCGCCTGGGCATGCCGATCAGCGCGTCATGCGGGAGCGTCACCGCCGTCCAGTCACCGCTCGCGCCGCCGAGCTCCGCGAAGGCGCTCACCTTCGTGCGAAAGGCCCACTCGTCATTGAAGGCGGAGATCGCCATGAAGGACTCCTGGTTACGTCTTGTTGTAGCGGAGTTAACGCGCGTCAATAACTAAGCATTGGTTGGTAACGCGCGTCAATGGTCTCTTCGGTGCGAGAGTGTCGCGCGTCAACGCGCACTACGGCACATCCGGTGAGTGGCGGGACAGCGTTGGAAGCGTGGCCCCGGAGCCAGGGCGCCGCCGACCGGTCCACCGCTTCGCAGGCATCCCCGTCCTGGGTCGTGTCCCGCCTCGTGGTGTAAGCGACCTTGCTCGACGCGTTCCGGCAGGCC
>NZ_JAVFVX010000261.1:0-2998 GCF_033441795.1 Streptomyces sp. ADMS
GTGCTGTTCTCGTGGATCAGCCGCAGTTGGATGGGTGGTTGGCCGTAGCGGATGGGTTGATTTTCGGGTCGTAGAGGTCGGGCTTGTCGACGCCGGTCTTCAGGTTGTCGGGCACCAGACGGCGCGGGACGCCGTCGAAGTAGCGGAAGGCCGCGACGTGCGCCTCGGTCCACGCGTGCTGGTCCAGGTTCAGGACCGGGCGGACGAACATGTGCCGTGAGCAGGGCAGCACCATCACGAACGCCCAGACGCGGTGCCGTTTGCCGGTGCGGGGGTTGGTCCACTGGCCCAGGAATCCGTAGTCGATCTGGGCCTCCTCGCCCGGCTCGACCTCGTCGCGCAGGACGGTGACCTGTGAGCGGCTCACCTCGTCGGGCAGTGTGGCATGCACCCAGCGGCGGAACGAGGAGACCGACACCTTCAGTTTGTGCTCGTCCCGCAGCCGCTGGTGGATCGTGGAAACCGTCACCGTCCCCAGCAACTCCTTGATGTAGTCGCGGTGTTGGTCGATGTCGGACCAGGTGACCTGCCGCAGTTTCCGGTCGACGAGACCGGGGAACCACCCCTCGATCAGCCCGGCCCAGTCGGCCTCGGTCATCGGCGGCCCGCCCGGGGTGATCCCGGACGCCTCCGCCGGCGCCAGGTACTTCCTGACCGTCTTGCGGTCCACCCCCAAGGACGCGGCGAGTGCGCTCTTCGAGCGGCCCGCGTACCAGTGGACGTAGATCTCGGTGATGTCGACCACGACGAACGTTCTCCTTGCCATCCGGGCTGCCCATCGGCCTGCCGAACCACGGGCGAGGAACACGGACAGCTCCGCGACGACCAGGTCCCTCGGTCCCGGACTCCGCGCTACCCATGGTCAATAGGGAGGAACCGCCATAGAGGATCGCATGACACCCAAACCGCCCCAGATGGTGAAAATCTCCATCGCCGCCGGATCAGCGGGCGGGTTTCTCCCAGGTCAGCGAGTACCGGCGCAGCACATGCCGGCGGTAGCGCACGCCGGGCAGCAGCCCGCACCTGCCCATAGCTCATCTGCGGGTCGGCGACCGGCATGCCCTGCGGGCCACGCGCGCGACGCAGTACCTTCATGATCCGCACGATCGGGGCAGCCGCGATCAACGCCGCCCACTCCGTCACGCTCGCCTCGCGGGCCAGACCGACCACCACCAGCGTGCCGCCAGGCCGCAGCAGCTCACGCATGCGGACGAGGGCCGCCTCGAAGTCCATGTGATGGATCGTGGTCACCGAGCAGACGAAGTCGTACTCCGCACGGGGAAGTTCCGCCGTGAGGAAGTCTCCCTCGACGAAGGTGAGTTGCGGATGGCCGGCAGCAAGCTCACGTGCGCTGGCGATCATGTCCGGCGACTTGTCGATCCCGGTGACGTGTTTCGCCCGCCCGGCAAGCTTCCGTGCCAGCAGCCCGTCCCCGCAGCCAACGTCCAGGGCATCGCCGCACCCCTCGGGAACAGACCGGAGGATGCCCGGGTGCCGGGCAACGTTGGTGTTCCAGTACGGCTCTGCGGCGGGCTGGCGCATCGGATCAGCGTAGAGGCCGGTCATGGCCTGCCGAGTGCACACCGACGGATTCGCTGTCCCCATGGGGAGTCGTGATCGCAGGGGTGGGGAATTACATGACGCTGATCATGCAGATCGTGGGGAACCGCCTGACCGTCGACAGGTCGGGCACGCGGGGCCGTACCCCTGCTCGCGTGCGCGGACTTACCCAGCCTGCGGACCACGCTCACCGTGACCGCCGCACCCGTACTGCAGGAGGTACCGTCCCGCCTGCCGTGGTCACGGGTGGGGCTGGCCGGTGCGCTGGCGAAGGTGCTGCCGAGTAGGGCAGGAGGCGGCTGGCGGGATCGGGCCCAGGTCGTCGTCCATCTCGCAGTGGCCATCGCGCTCGGCGCGACGAACCTGCTGGAGGCCGAGCAACCGCAGCTGCACCACCGGCCGTTGTTCGGTACAGCCGCCTCCGACCACCGCCCGTCGCACCCCGGCCGTGCTGGACGAGGCGGCCCTTGCCAAGATCGGACGGGCGCGTCGGCGGGTACGCCGTCATGTGCGGTCGCTGCATCTGCGGCCCGGCGGCCATCCCCTGGCTGGTCGTCGCGGGGAAGCGCCTGGCCGGCTGGATCGTCATCGACCTGGACGCCACGATCATCACCGCCGCCTCTGCGGCAGACCGGGAAGCCGCTCTCGAAGCCGCGATTCAACAGTGCATCACGAGACGTCATAACACCGCACCTGACGAACCCGCAGCGTCCCGTACGGCCATGGCGTCGAGGAGGCGGTCTACGAACGAGTCAGTGAGGAGGACGGCGGCGAGCTGATCGGCGTCGATGGCCGACGGCTATCCGGACCCGCTGGCCGGTTGCCGGACAGGTCAACGACGTGTCCGTCGCGGCCTCGGACGCAGTCCGGACAGTGTCCTGATCTTGTCCGGAGAGGATGTCCGGGGTGGGTAGCAGGCCGACCGCCGATTCTTCGAACCGATACACACACGGGTACCGCACCAGCCAAAGAGGCCTGTGACGCACCTGTGACAACCCACGGACACAGCCATGACGCCACCCAGGCAATCTATCTAAAAGGGGATAAAAGGTAGCAATTAGGTATTGGAAATCCATGAACCTCACAGCAACCACGGCCCACACTGACCCCGACAATCCCGCTATGACCCCGCGTGAACTTGAAACCCTGGGCCACATCGCCTCAGGCCACACCTACCTGCAAACAGCACGCCAGATGGGGCTGTCCAGACACACCGTCGACGCCTACCTCCGTCGCATCCGCACCAAAATGAACATCCATACCACCGCAGAACTCACCAGACTCGCCATCACCATCGGACTATGACACCCACTGTGGGTCAGGCCGGTCGAGCTGTTGGCGGACATGCTGGACGACTAGGTGATTGAGATCGCTGAAAGCGACTGCTCAGCCCAGATGGTCTTGCCGGTGGTGGCATGCCGAGTACCCCAGTGCTCGG
>NZ_JAVFVX010000262.1:0-2983 GCF_033441795.1 Streptomyces sp. ADMS
CACGATCGGACCCGCCGTCGGATCGGACACCGCGTCCCGGCAGCGAACGCGGCACGCCCCGCGAGGCCCCCGTAGCCGAGGACCGAGCGCAGGAGCCAACCACCGCCCAGGTCCGCTCGTGGGCCCGAGGCCAGGGCATCGACGTCCCGCCCCGGGGAAAGCTGCGGGCGGCGATCTGGGACGCCTACCAGGCCGCCCACCCCAGGCGCCCGTGAGGATGAACCGTTCCGGGTGCGGTGGACAACTCTGAAAGCAACGGCGCTGGTGCAGCCGAAGCCCACCCAGCCTCATGGCGGGCTGGCCGTGACCTACCGGACCGTGGGCGATCTCGACGCGGCGAGCAACGGTGCCCAGCTCGCCATCCACCGCATAGCCCAAGAAGCCCGGACCAACACGCTCAAGCACGCCAGCACCGATGCAGTGACTGCGGCCGCACACGCCGACCGGGGCGCATCCGCGCGACAGGCCGCCGAGCCGGAGGCCGCGGTCATCCGTTCCGCAGGGACATCAGCCATGCCAGGTCCGCCGTGGCCTGGCTGCGGACCGTCCGTTCACGGGTGAACAGTTCCTGGGTCTTCGTCAGTACCAGCATGTACGGGCGCCCCTGCCGCCGGGTCTGGTGGCGCACCGGCAGCTCGGCCGAGTCGATCCTGGTGTGCACATGCCGCCGCCCCTCCTTCGCCAGCGGCCATTCGAGAACCCGCCGCGACCGGGACCCGAGGAAGGCGCCGAGGACACCGCACAGCTCGCAGCCGCACCCGTCCCAGGCCACCGACCAGTCGTCAGCAGCGCGTGACGGCCGCTCACACACCGCGCGGAGCCGGTCCGCGCTGTCCTGTGCGAGCGCGTCGAGCCCTGCCACGCCCCACTCGGCCGACGTGCTCGCCTCCGCGGCGCGGCGCAGCAGTGGCATCAGGCACTCGAGCACCGTGTTGCCGCGTTCGCGCAGCTCTGCCAGGATCCCGTCCCTCAGCTCTTCGTCGGCCGCCGCCAGGACGTGTCGCAGCGGCAGGGCCAGCCGCTGCAGCTGCGCTCGGCGGATCTCGGCAGGCCCGGTCGTGGTCCACAACCGCAGGCCACTGTCCACCGCGGCCCAGACCCCGGCGGACAGCCGCCGTGCCACCGCCGGCGCCCGATGGGCGCGCAGCGCCGTGCACAGTTCAGGCAACCGCTCGGTCCACTGGTACTGCTCCGTTTGGAGGCGGTCCTCCGATACGAACCAGGCGTCGACGACCCGGCCCGTCCATCCGGTTCCGTACCGCTCGGCTGCCGAGGCCAGTGCGCCCGCGTGCTCCGGGCTGAGCGCGCCCGCACTGAACGGCTCCAGCAGCATCGCTGCGGTCTCGGCCGCATCCAGGCTCTTGGCCACCTGCAGCGCGCAGTCCAGCAGCTCGGGTTGCGGACGGGTGTGCTTCCAGAACGGTGCGAGGGACTGGGCCTGGTTGCGCGCCCCGTCCAGGTCGCCCCGCGCGATGCCGACGCGCAGTTCCTCCAGGGCCCACCGCGATCCGGCCTCGCCGCGTACCGCGAAGGCCCGCTCACGCGGCCACACGACAACCGCGGCCCGCCGGTACCACCGGTCCAGCGTGTTGCCGTAGTTGCCCATGTAGCCCTCGTACTGGGAGTCGTAGGGCGTCAGGTCCGCGCTGTCGGTGCTCGCGCACACCTCGTAGTCCTGAACCCGCAACGAGATCTCTTCGCCACCGGTGCCGTCCGGACCGGTCCACCAGCCCAGGGTGATCTCGTCGTCGATCAGCTCCTGGAGGACGTAATCCCCATCCTCGCCGACCTCGCCCGCATCACCGTCCTCGTCACCGTCCTCGTCCTCGTCGTACCCGTGGTCGTCCCAGGGATCGTCCCCCTCGGGATAGGCATCCCAGGTCTCCTTCACCTCGGCCAGGGCGAGCACCGACTCGCACCCGACCTGCCCGGAAGCGGCACGCAGCAGAGCGGCACGCCCCGCGTCGGCGCCCTTGAGCCGCTCCCAACTCAGACCCCGCTGGGTGTACTCGTGATCGAGCAGGTACACGAGCCGGGTCGGCGGATCCAACTCACGGGTGCCGTAGCGCGGTTTGGCGGGCGAGCCGAAGTGCCGACCCAGACTGTGTGCCAGCTCCGCCAGCGGTCCGGACGCCTCCGCCGAAGTCCCCGGCTCGGCGAGCAGGTTGAAGGTGAGCGCCACCCGGTACCCGGTTCGGACCGGAGTGACCTGGTGCCGGCAGTCGGCGTAGAAGGCGACGAGGGTCAGATCCGTCTTCGAGGCACGGTAGGCGCACTGGTGCCCGGCGTGTTCGATGACCAGCTCTCCCCCTGTGTGCGCCGAGGGCAGGGAGAGCACCAGCGTGCCCACCATGGCGTCGTCCTTCTCCGAATCCTGGTGCGGAAGGAAGAACTGGCCCTTGCCGTACACCAGCATCGCGTGCGGCTCAGCCCGCAGCCGGGTCGACGACGGGAGACCGAGAGCGTCCCGGAAATGCTCCAGCGCGCCGCTCA
Organism: Streptomyces sp. ADMS; assembly: GCF_033441795.1. NCBI lineage: Bacteria > Bacillati > Actinomycetota > Actinomycetes > Kitasatosporales > Streptomycetaceae > Streptomyces > Streptomyces sp. ADMS. The sequence continues at coordinate 2,494 of NZ_JAVFVX010000262.1, forward strand.
GCAGCGACGGCCAGGAAGGACCGGCAAGACTGATCTGATCCGGCAGGATCTGCCAGGTGTCACGCACACTGGTGTCGCTCAGCGTCTCTTCGCCCCGCCCGAACAACGCAGGCCGTGCCACCGAGATCAGCCGCTTCACCTGGGGCGCCCGCAGCGGAAGGTTCACCGGCCCGACCCCGGCCACCTCAAGGCCCAGTCCGGCCACAGGTGCCTCCAGCCGGGCACTGAAAGCCTCCGCCTTCTTCGCCCCGCCGAGCAGTCCAGCCAGCCGTTCCCTCGGTGTCACCACCACGTGCCTGCCCTCCGCCCCCTGCGGGTCCGTCGTTCTCGGCCCGATCCTACGAACCCGGCGGCACCGCCAGGACCGTAACCGTGGATGGGCCCCGAACGAGGCATCACGGTCAGGTCCCGTGAGATGAGCCGCAGCACCTGTCGGTAGGCTGCACGGCCGTGAGCGAGTACCAGTACTACGAGTTCCAGGCCATCGACC
>NZ_JAVFVX010000263.1:0-2940 GCF_033441795.1 Streptomyces sp. ADMS
AGCGGCAGCGGGCCTGGATGGAGGTCTTCTCGTCCGCGCTGATGACGTACTCGTCGTCGCCGAGCGGGACGCCCTGCCAGGTGCGGGCGTACAGGTCCAGCACCCGCTCGGCCTTGGGCCGGAAGGCGGGGTCGGTGATGAAGATCCAGGAGCGGTGCTGCCAGGGCTTGAGCGCGTCGTCGGCCAGCCAGCGGCGCACGGTGGAGGCGGAGACCGAGCCGGCGATCGCCCGGGCGACGACCTCGCGGGCCAGTTCCGGGCATGACCAGCGCGCGAGTGGCACACCGCTCTCGGCGGGCAATTGGCAGGCCAGGGCCTTGGCCTGGGCTACCTGCAGCGCGGTGAACACCGGCGGCCGCCCCGACCGCTCGCGGTCGCTCAGACCGGCCAGGCCCTGCTCGGCGAACCGGCCGCGCCAGCACCGGACCGTGTCCAGATGCAGGCCACTGTCGCGGGCGATGCGCGCGTTGGAACGTCCCCGGGCGGCGTGCAGCACCACTTGCGCGCGCATCCGCAGCCGGTACTCGGTCTTGTGGCCGTAGGCCATCAGCTTCAGCCGCTTGCGCTCGGCGGCGCGTAGAACTATCGGGCGAGCGACGGCAACAGGCAAGGCAGGCAGGCCGATCGGGAGAAGTGGATCATCATTGGCAGGCCGAAGCCTGCCGCATCCGGTGACCAGCCACTCGGGCAGGATGGGTGCCATGCCCACGCCCTCGGAACACACCCGGCTCTCGCTGGAGGCGCGCCTCGGCGAGCGCGCCCGCACCGCCTGGCCGCAGCTGGAGCAGTTGCACGTCCGCCACCGCGGAGCCTTCGCCTACGTGGAGGCGGAACTGGCCGACGGCGAGCGGGTCAAGCTGATGCGGCTGCGCTACACCGGCGCGGTCGGCAGGTGGGGCTTCGCCCTCTACTACGCCAGCAGCGACCGGTACGAGGACTCCCTACTGCCCACCGGCAGCCCCACGGGCACCCCCGCAGACGCGCTCGACTGCGCCTGCCGACTCCACCTCGCCGCACCCGACATCTGACCAGACACCGACCACAGCACCGCCTCCGTCGTCAACCCCCGAAAGATTTCCGGAGCGGACCACTTAGAAGAAGCAAGGCACGAGGGGCATGGACACCGACGAATCACCGCTACAGCCTACTGACCGGCATCCCACAGGAGGAAGTGATCACATCGGACCGGACCGAGATCCGGACTGTATGTCCGGAATCAGGCAGCTATGGATGCGGCTCAGTGATCTCAGGGAATGTCACCCGGTCCGTCCAGATCCCGCAGGAGGGCCCACAGACCTACCCGTGACTGCCCTGAGAGCAGCCCGGCGGACGAAGCAGGCTCACAGCCTGATCGACACCACCTGACCTCCGCTGGCTCGGAGCGGCAGAAGCCGGTCACATCCTGGTACTCCTGTGGGGCCTCGGTACTCCGCCAAGTGCGATACGTGCCGACGCTTTCCCGGAGGTCCGTATCCGTCAGCGCGCGTTCTGCGCGGCCCTCTGTTCAGCGCTCCTCACTCATGCCATACGCCCGCCAGCCAAGTTTCGGGGCGCCGATCAGGCGTAGTCGCTCACGGTCGGGGCCATGCGAAGTTCCCGTTCCCTGCCTCGACGCTCGGAATAGCCATGGGCCGGTTTCCATTGCTTCTCCTGTAGTGATCGCGGGAGGGGGACGCTGGTGACCGACCTGAAGCTGTTCCGGCTGGATGCCGATGGCCAGGACGTCGAGCTGCGGGGCTCCACTGTGGCGCTGGAGGTAGAGCTGCAGCGGCGGGTCGAGGCAGGCATGGAGGCCATGCTCGGCATCCGCTTCCTGGCGTCGGAGTACCCGACGGGGCCTTGGCACCGGGGCCGGATCGACTCGCTCGGCCTGGACGAGAACGGCACGCCTGCGCTGATCGAGTACAAGAAGGGCGCCGACAGCGGCGTCTTGTCGCAGGCTGTCTCCTACCTGTCGTGGTTGGACTCCGCACGTCACGAGTTCGAGGCACTGGTCAAGGAGAAGCTGGGCTCCGAGGTCGCCGAGTCGATCGACTGGCGGAACCCTCGGATGGTCTGCATCGCCGCCGGCTTCTCACACCACGACCGAGTCGCGGTGCACCGTCTGCGCGAGCGGATCGACCTGGTGCGCTACCGCGTCTTCGAGGGTGGGCTGCTGAGCCTGCTGCTGATCGAGTCCACGCCCGGATCTACGAGACCGATCTCGCATCGGCGCCAGAGCCGCGAGCGGGAGGTCACGGCTGGTGCCGTCGGCGAGGACGGGAAAACGTCCGCTCAGGCGACCGCTACCGCGGGTGCGATTCCTGGTTGCCTGCAGGACCTGTACGCCGAGTTGGACGAGGCCCTCACCGTTTGGGGCGAGGTGGAGGTGGCTCAGCTTCGGCACTACATCGCCTACCGTCGGTTGGTGAATGTCGCCTCCGTTATCTTCCGCCCGAAGCACGAGGCGATCCTGGTCTACCTCAGAGTCGACCCGGACGCGGTCGAGCTGGAGGAGGGCTTCTCCCGCGACATGCGCGGTATCGGCCACCTCGGGACGGGTGACCTGGAGGTGCGGATCGCCTCGGCGGCCGACCTGGAGAAGGCGGGACCGCTGATCCGGAGGGCGTTCGAGGCGGCCTGACGCAAGAGGAAGGGCGGCTGGTGCATCGGTTTCTCGATGCACCAGCCGCCCTTTGTCGTCTGCAGTCCGTCGGCCCCGGCCTGGTCGCTCTCACGCTCATGCCTCCGGTCCTGCCAGGACGAAGTCGTCCTGGGTGAGCTCCGCTCGGAGCCTGGCCTCAGCGACGTCGGCGTAGTGCGAGGACAGCTCGGCTCCGACAAACCGCCGGCCCTCGCGCAGGGCGGCGACGCCCGTGGAGCCGCTGCCCGTGAAAGGGTCGAGCACGGTGCCGCCTTCGGGGCAGATCTGCACGAGCTGCTGCATGATCTCGACCGGCT
>NZ_JAVFVX010000264.1:0-2889 GCF_033441795.1 Streptomyces sp. ADMS
GCCGGGGCGGCTTCACCGGGCTGCTGCTCGGCTCGGTCAGCCAGGCCCTGCTGCATCACGCCCACTGCCCTGTCGCGGTGGTGCGGGGAGAGGACGCGCGTCACTGACTGCCCCTTGCCCGGGGCTCGCCGCCCGGTTCCGCGCCGTGGGCGGGCGGGGGACCGGGTGCCGGGTGGGTGCGAAGCGGGTGAGGACGGGTCCGCAGATCGCGAGGAGCATCACGTAGGTGGTGACCAGGGCCGCCAGACGGCCCTGGCCGGGCGCGGCCAGGCCGATGATGACGACGGAGAACTCGCCGCGGGCGATGAGCGCGGTCCCGGCCCGCAGCCGGCCGCGGCGGCCCGCGCCCTCGCGCTTGGCGGCGTACCAGCCGGAAGCCAGCTTGGTGGCCGCGGTGACCACGGCCAGCGCCACGGCTGCGGGCAGCATCGGCAGCAGATCGCCCGGATCGACGGTCAGCCCGAGGGCGAGGAAGAACACCGCGGCGAACAGGTCGCGCAGTGGGCTGAGCACGGCGCGGGCCCGGTCGGCGGCGGCGCCGGTCAGCGCGAGACCGATCAGGAAGGCGCCGACGGCGGCGGAGACGTGGATGATCTCGGCCAGCGCGGCCACGATCAGGGTGATGCCGAGTACCCGGAGCAGCACCTGCTCGGGATCGGGGTGGGTCAGGACCCGGCCGACATGGTGGCCCCAGCGCCAGGACACGACTATCGCCGCGGCGACGGCCGCCATGGCCGCCGCGACGGCGAGCAGGGCCTGCCACCACGCTCCTCCGGAGACCACGACGGCCAGTAGCGGAAGGTAGGCGGCCATCACGAAGTCCTCCACCACCAGCACGGACAGCACCGCCGGGGTCTCCCGGTTGCCCAGCCGCCGCAGGTCGCCGAGCAGGCGGGCGATGATGCCCGAGGAGGAGACGTAGGTGGCGCCGGCGAGTGCGAGGACGCCGACCGCGTCCAGGCCGAGCAGCCAGCCGGCCAGGGCACCGGGGGTGGCGTTGAGGACGAGGTCGACCACGGCGGAGGCGCGGTGGCGGTGGAGGCTGGCGGTGAACTCCTGGACGGTGAAGTCCAGGCCGAGCGTCAGCAGCAGGAGGATCACACCGATCGAGGCGCCGGTGTCGACGAAGTCCCGGGCGGCCGGAACCGGGGCGATGCCGCCGTCGCCCAGGGCCAGTCCGGCCACCAGGTACAGCGGCACGGGCGAGAGAGCGAAGCGCCGTGCGACCGTGCCGAGCAGACTCAGCGCGGTCAGGATGGCCCCGAGCTCCAGGAGCAGGGCGATGGGTGTGTGCACGGGTCAGCCCTGGACGATGTGCTGCACGCCGGCGATGCCGTCGCGGGTGCCGATCACCACCAGGACGTCTCCGGCCTCCAGGGTCTGGACGGGGCCGGGTGAGGCGATCACGTCCTCGCCGCGGACGACGGCCACGATCGATGCGCCGGTGCGGGTCCGGGCCCGGGTGTCGCCCAGGGCTCGGCCGGCGAACGGGCTTCCGGGACGGACTTCGACCTGGCCGGCGCTCAGGCCGGGCACCTCGCGGGTCAGGTCGGCGAACCGTTCCGCGATGCGCGGGGCGCCGAGGATCTCGGCGAGGGTGTCGGCCTCCTGGCTGGTGAGCCGGAGGACCGACTGAGCCTCGTCGGGGTCGTCACCGGGATACACCACGAGTTCGAAGTCGCCCGTGCGCTGGGCGACGACCCCGATCCGGTCGCCCTCGTGGTTGACGAACTCGTACCGCAGCCCGACGCCGGGCAGCAGCACCTCGTTGACGTCCATGTGGACCTCTCTGTCAGTCACGAACCCGGTCTCCCGCGTAAACCCGTACCAGCGGCACACCGCGTACGGCTGTTGCGGCAGATGGGTACTCGAGACAGGCGCCCCAGGTGTCCGGCCGGTACGGGTCGATGGTCAGTGTCCCGACCGCACGGGGCGTGTCGGCAGGGCCGAGCGGTCCCTCGTGCGGCCGGATGGCCCCTGGCCGCGGTGGGGCGGCTGCCCCGAGGCTGGGAGTTGAAGGAAGGCCGCGCCTCGGCGGCGTTCCGGGATGGGAGAGCCCAGTGAGTGATCCGGTGATCGTGGGTGTGGACGGTTCCGCGTCCAGCCTGGAGGCGGTCGACCTCGCGGCACGTGAGGCGCACCTGCGCGGCGTGGCGCTGCGGATCGTGCACGCCTTCGGTCATGCGTCCGGACACCTGTCGGCCGGTGGCCCGCCATGGACCGCCGACCACGGCCTGGAGTCGATGGCGCGGGGGGCGTTGGCCCGCGCCGAGGAACGGGCGCACGTGGCGGTGCCGGGTATCGAGATCACCCGGTCGGTGGTGGCCGGCGAGGCGCTTGAGGTGCTGGAGATCGAGTCGCGCTCGGCGGCGCTGGCCGTGGTCGGCAGCCGCGGCCTGGGCGGGTTCGCCCGGCTGCTGCTGGGCTCGACGGCGGTGCAACTGGTGGCACACGGTCACTGCCCGTTGATGGTGGTGCGTGGCCGCCCCGATCCGGCCGGTCCGGTGCTGCTGGCCGTGGACGGCTCCGCAGCCGGAGCGTCGGCGGTGCAGTTCGCGTTCACCGAGGCCGCGCTGCGTAAGGCACCGCTCGTGGCCGTGCACGTGTGGAACACCTGGAGCGAGCGTGCTTACGAAGGTCCTGACGACCCTCTGACCGCTGTGGTGGCAGACGCCGACCGACTCCGCGAGGCCGAGCAGCACCTGCTGGACGAGACGGTGGCCTCCTGGCAGAACGTCTTTCCACAGGTTGTGGTGGAGCGGCGCCTGGTGCGTTCCCGGATCCGCCCGGCGCTGATCGACGCCACGCGGGAGGCCCAGCTGGTGGTGGCCGGCGCCCGGGGCCGGGGCGGCTTCACCGGGCTGCTGCTCGGCTCGGTCAGCCAGGCCC
>NZ_JAVFVX010000265.1:0-2884 GCF_033441795.1 Streptomyces sp. ADMS
GGGTGCCCGGCGTTCAGTGAACGCCGGGCACCCCGCTGCCGTTCTTCAGTACCGGTAGGTCAACGCCCCGACAGCCGAACCGTCGGTCCCGGCCGTGTTCAACGCGCTGTGGCGGGTCGGGCGGAGGAAGGCGCCGTGGCGCGGGGTGCCGTCCCGGTTCCGTTCGTACGTGACGGGCGGGGTGAGCGAGCAGAAGTCGGCCGCCGTGGCGACCGTCGTACCGTCGGAGCTCACGGCCCGCTCCCCGTCGAAGAGGACGTTCGTACGGTCGACGTCTCCGGAGAGGAAGTCCCGCACGGGCACGGCACCGCCGGGCCCACCCTCCGTCCGGAAGGAGAGGTTGTCGCGGTAGACGCCCTGCTGGTCCGCCGTGAAGTACGGATTGAAACGGGCGATGTAGTTGAACCGCTTGTTGTCGAAGGATGTGTTGCGGGTCAGCGTCATCCGGCCCGGGTTGAAGTTGTCCGTGAAGCCGTCCAGGTTGTTGTCGTAGGCGATGTTGCCCCGCACCACATGGTCGACGGGCAGCCCCTCACCGCCGAGCTTGAAGCCGCTCCCCCGGTTGCTGTCCTCGTCGTAGCCGTTACTGAGGCGGCCGTTGGCGTAGGCGACGTTGTCCACGAGGGTGATCGGCAGGTTGGCGCCCTCGTTCGTACGGTTGTAGAGGTCCCAGCCGTCGTCGATGTTGTGGTGGGCGATGTTCCCCCGGAAGACGTTGCCCGCGCCGACCCCGAGCTTGGCTGCGAAGCCGTCGGCGTTCTCGTCGTCGACGTCCCGGTTGTCGTGCGACTCATTGCCCCGGACGAGGTTGTACGACGGCCACAGCGCGGGGTCGCTACCGCTGCCGGTGATCTGGAAGCCGGTGTTGCCGTTGTAGTTGAACAGCATCCGCTCGACCGTGTTGTAACTACCGCTGACGCGCACCGCGTTGGCCCGCGCGTGGGTGATGTGGAAGCCCCTCACCCGCCAGTTGTCGGCGTCGAGCCGCAGCACGACGTCGACCTTGTCGCCGCCGTCGATGGTGACTTCCTGATTCCGGTACGGCTTGAGCGTCTTGGGCTTCCCGTCGAGCCCGCTGTACGAGGCACCGAGGTTGAGCGTGCCGGCCGGCTGATAGGTACCGCCGTGCATGAGCACCGCACCGCCCGGCGCGACGTACTTGAGGGCGGTGGCGAGATCGACGGGATCGGAGACGGTACCGGCGCCGGCGCCGGTACCGCCCGGGGAGGCGTGAACGACGGCCCCGTCCCCCTTCTCCCCGTACGCCTTCCTGACGACCGTGAGCGACCTACTGACCGGGGTACCGGGGGACGTGGCCGCGTCCGGCGTGAAGGTCAACTCGAAGTCGACCTGATCGGAGGCGAGTTGGACTCGATGCCCGAAGATCTCGTTCGCGGCGACCCGCGCCTCGGCGATCCGCTCACCACTGCCGGTGTCGGTGACGACGAGGGTACCGTCGTAGTTGGGGCGCGCCCGGAGCGTGTAGTCACGGGTGCTGGTCTCGGGCGCCGAGAACAGGGTCAGGGCGGGCGCGACGGGGGCCACCTGAACCGGCGTACGCGGCTGGGTGTGCGCCTCGCTCACCTCAAGTCGGGCATTCTCGAAGCTGACCCTGGCGTTGCGGGCGGCGTAGAGCCCGAGGTACATGTGATCGGGGTCGATGTCCTGAACCCAGTCGGCACCGGCCACCCGCTGCACGAAGGTGGCGGGCTCGCCGGCGTGGGTAAAGGTCGCGGACATCACGAACTCGGTGTCGGTGCGCTCCAGTCGGAGGGTGACCGGGGTGCCGGTGGGCAGCGCGTACGTGGAGTCCCTGGTGAAAGTGGACGCTTTTAGGGCACCGCCCGGGTTGCCGTACGGCTTCACGACACCCGTCCGGCTGAAGCCACTGAGCCCGGTCTTCATCATGCCGGCGCCGAAGCTGTTGGAGGCGGCGGGCACTTCCTCGAACCCGAGAACCATCGGCTCCTGACGGGCCGCCCCGTTCACGTCACGCACCATGATCCCGGCGCTGTCCGCCGAGTTGACGGTGGCACCGGTCTCCGGCCCGAACTGCTCGACGGTCATGTCGGCGGTGAGGACGAAGTTGTCGGTCTTCGGGTTCAGGGCCGTGTTGTAGAAGGTGATGCCGTCATGCCCGGGGGAGATCTTGCCGCCACGGCTCTCCATGACGACGCGGCCGTCGAGGGTGCCGGGGTGATCGGGCTTCGCGTAGTTGGTGCCGACCTTCTCGGGCAGCACGTTGGAGGCGAAGTTGAGGTCGGTGGACTGACCGAAGGTGAGGGGAGACCAGGTGAGGTCGGAGGCTGCGGAGGGTGTGACGGCGGTGCTTTCCGCTCCGGGGGCGGTGGGGTCGGCGGCGGCGAGGGCCGAGGGGGCGATTATTGGGGCGGCCATCAGGATGAGGGCGGTGGTGGCTGATACGACCAGTCTGGGGACCGAGGGCATCGGGGGAAGCGCGGGCATCGATATGGGTCTCATCGTCAACTTTCTTTCGGGGGCCGCTTGTTCGGCCCCTGGTCGCCCCCCTGCATCCCCGGTTTGCGCCTTGAGTCGGCGGTGCCTCGCCTTACCGCCGACGTCATGATCAGTCTTGCGAGGCGGGGAGGCCGGGTCAACTGTTGGGGCGGTGTTCGGCGGTTGGGCAGACCCAAGGCCCGCCTGACGAGACCGAGTTGACGGAAACGCGTGCGCGACCGCCGCGCTTCCCTCCCCGCCACAGACCCAGAAGTGGCGGAACCAGAGCGGAATCAGAAGTGAGGGTCAGCGTCGGTGTCCGACGCGGCCAGTACCGCGACCCGAGTTGCACCGGGATCCAGTACGGCGAAGGCCACGTCCGCCGTGTCGTGGTGGAACCAGTCCGTGAACGCCATGAAACGCAGCC
>NZ_JAVFVX010000266.1:0-1102 GCF_033441795.1 Streptomyces sp. ADMS
CGGCCCGGCTGGCGGCGGCGCTGACTCCGGCGGTGAGCAAGGTGCTGGCCCGGTATCCGCTGCGTGATCCGGTCACGGTCTCCGAGCCGCTGGCGCTGGTGGTGGAGCGGGAGCGGGCCCTGTACGGGGCCTGGTACGAGTTCTTCCCCCGCTCCGAGGGCACGCCCGGGCAGCCGCACGGGACGTTCCGGACGGCGGCGCGGCGGTTGCCGGCGATCGCCGCGATGGGCTTCGACGTCCTCTATCTGCCCCCGGTCCACCCCATCGGCCACACCTTCCGCAAGGGCCCCAACAACACCCTGTCCGCGACGGCGCGTGATGTGGGGGTGCCGTGGGCGATCGGCTCGCCGGACGGCGGCCACGACGCCGTCCACCCGGATCTGGGCACGCTGGAGGACTTCGACTTCTTCGTCGCCGAGGCCACCCGGCACGGTCTGGAGGTGGCGCTCGACTTCGCGCTGCAGTGCTCCCCGGACCACCCCTGGGTGCAGAAGTACCCCCAGTGGTTCCACCACCGCCCCGACGGCACCATCGCGTACGCGGAGAACCCGCCGAAGAAGTACCAGGACATCTACCCCATCGCCTTCGACGCCGACCTGCCCGGCCTGATCGCCGAAACGGTCCGGGTCCTGCGGCACTGGATGGCCCACGGGGTGCGGATCTTCCGCGTCGACAACCCCCACACCAAACCGGTCGTCTTCTGGGAACAGGTCATCGCGGACATCAACCGCACCGACCCCGACGTGATCTTCCTCGCGGAGGCGTTCACCCGCCCGGCGATGATGCACACCCTGGCCCAGATCGGCTTCCAGCAGTCCTACACCTACTTCACCTGGCGCAACACCAAGACCGAACTCACCGAGTACCTCACCGAACTGTCGGGCGAGTCGGCCGCGTACATGCGCCCGAACTTTTTCGTCAACACTCCCGACATCCTGCACGCGTACCTTCAGCAGGGCGGGCGCCCCGCGTTCGAGGCGCGTGCCGTGCTGGCCGCGACGCTCTCGCCCACCTGGGGTGTCTACAGCGGCTACGAACTGTGCGAGAACACCCCGCTGCGCGCGGGCAGCGAAGAATACCTGGACTCCGAGAAATACCAACT
>NZ_JAVFVX010000266.1:1202-2879 GCF_033441795.1 Streptomyces sp. ADMS
CGTCAATGAGCCTGTCCCGGACACCTTCGAGGACACTCCCGCCAAGGACCGGGACCCCGAGTGGTTCAAACGCGCCGTCTTCTACGAGGTCCTCGTCCGCTCCTTCCAGGACAGCAACGGTGACGGAGTCGGGGACCTCAAGGGCATCACCGCCAAACTCGACTACCTCCAGTGGCTGGGCATCGACTGCCTCTGGCTGCCGCCCTTCTTCAAATCCCCCCTGCGGGACGGCGGCTACGACGTCTCCGACTACACCGCCGTCCTCCCCGAGTTCGGCGACCTCGCCGACTTCGTCGAGTTCGTCGACGCCGCCCACCAGCGCGGCATGCGCGTCATCATCGACTTCGTCATGAACCACACCAGCGACCAGCATCCGTGGTTCCAGGAGTCGAGGAACGACCCCGAAGGCCCCTACGGCGACTACTACGTCTGGGCCAAGAAGGACGACCAGTACCAGGACGCCCGCATCATCTTCGTCGACACCGAGGCCTCCAACTGGACCTTCGACCCGGTCCGCAAGGAGTACTACTGGCACCGCTTCTTCTCCCACCAACCGGACCTCAACTACGAGAACCCGGCGGTGCAGGAGGAGATCATCTCCGCGCTGCGGTTCTGGCTGGACCTGGGCATCGACGGCTTCCGTCTGGACGCGGTCCCGTACCTCTACCAGGCCGAGGGCACCAACTGCGAGAACCTCCCCGCGACCCACGACTTCCTCAAACACGTCCGCAAGGAGATCGACGCCCACTACCCGGACACGGTCCTGCTCGCGGAGGCGAACCAGTGGCCCGAGGACGTCGTCGACTACTTCGGCGACTACCAGAGCGGCGGCGACGAATGCCACATGGCATTCCACTTCCCCGTCATGCCCCGCATCTTCATGGCCGTACGCCGCGAATCGCGCTACCCCGTCTCGGAGATCCTCGCCAAGACCCCCGCCATCCCCTCGAACTGCCAGTGGGGCATCTTCCTGCGCAACCACGACGAGCTGACCCTCGAAATGGTCACCGACGAGGAACGCGACTACATGTGGGCCGAATACGCCAAAGACCCCCGCATGCGCGCCAACATCGGCATCCGCCGCCGCCTCGCCCCCCTCCTCGACAACGACCGCAACCAGATCGAACTCTTCACCGCCCTGCTGCTGTCCCTGCCCGGCTCACCGATCCTCTACTACGGCGACGAGATCGGCATGGGCGACAACATCTGGCTCGGCGACCGCGACGCCGTCCGCACCCCCATGCAGTGGACCCCCGACCGCAACGCCGGCTTCTCCTCCTGCGACCCCGGCCGCCTCTTCCTGCCCACCATCATGGACCCCGTCCACGGCTACCAGGTCACCAACGTCGAAGCCTCCATGTCCTCCCCCTCCTCGCTCCTGCACTGGACCCGGCGCATGATCGAGATCCGCAAACAGAACCCCGCCTTCGGCCTCGGCTCCTACACCGAACTCCCCTCCACCAACCCCGCCGTCATCGCCTTCCTGCGCGAACACAAGGACGACCTCGTCCTGTGCGTCCACAACTTCTCCCGCTTCGCCCAGCCCACCGAACTCGACCTGCGGGAATTCACCGACGCACACCCCGTCGAACTCATCGGCGGAGTCCGCTTCCCCGCCATCGGCGAACTCCCCTACCTCCTCACCCTCGCAGGCCACGGCTTCTACTGGTTCCGGCT
>NZ_JAVFVX010000267.1:0-2774 GCF_033441795.1 Streptomyces sp. ADMS
TTCACGCGTTCCGGGAGTTGCCTCCGCCGAGCGGCACCGGCTCGTGCTCGCGGCCAGGCGCTTCAAGGGGCCGACTCGATCACCGGCGTCGTCATCGCCGTTGCCGGCGACAACGGGCGGCGACGGCCAACGGCAGAGAGCCCCCACGGCTGACACCTGGCGCTCGGCGTTGCCAGAAGTCCCGACAGCGGAATCGTTCGGCTGTTGCGCAGGCGCGGGCGCTGGCCGCGCAGGGGCGAGAACCGGCGATCTCATCTGCCCGTCGTCACGGTCCAGGCCACTCCTGCCACGCGGGCTCACCTAAGAGCACACTACCGAGCAGGACCGGGTTACCGGTGTCAGCGGCTACGGGAATGTCGGGTGCTCGCGGTGGCTCCCGCCCGGTGCGCAGCCTGCGAGAGCTGGACCTGTGCAGGTGGTGTCGCCGCCGGGTTGCCGCAGGTCCCGCGTAGCGATTGCCCAGACGGCGGACGGCAGCAGTGCGTCCGTGACGCCGAGTGGGTCCGACACCACCGGCTTCCCGTAGCGGCTCGGTTCACTCATGAGGGATGACGGCGACTGGGCAGCGCGCGTGGTGGACGGCGGCCTGGGCCACGGAGCCCAGGCGTGGTGCCGGGGCGTGGTGGCTGCGCCGGCCCACGATCAGGAGTTCGGCGCGCTCGGCGGCTGCTACGACGACCCTGGCGGGACTTTCGAGGCGGATGTCGTCCGTCACGGCCACGCCCGGAAACTTCTCGCACCAGGGGCGGAGGGTCTGCCTCAGGTGCTTCTGCGCGTCCTGGATGATCTCCTGGGTCACGGTGTGGTCCACGCCCCACGGGGCGTACGCGTGGATCGGGATGGCGCGGCCGTGAACGGCGCGGAGGGGCACGCCCCGAGCTGCTGCGGTGGTGAAGGCGAATTCGAGCAGGTCGTCGCACGGGCCATGCAGTTTCAGCCCCACCACCACTCCGCCTGCCGCACCTGACTCAGGCGTCGAGGGGCCTTCTGCACGCTTGTCGGCGCGGACGAGGACCACGGGCCCCTCGGCGCTTGCCACGACGGACATGCTGATGTCACCGAGGAAGTAGCTCTCCACAGGAGTCAGGCCGCGGGAGCCGAGCACGAGCATCTCCGACTCGGACGCCGCTTGGATCAGTGCGTCCTGCGCGTCGTCGGCGACCAGGTTGCCGACGACGGTGAGGCCCGGGTGGTGTGCCTGGAGTTCCGTCTGGGCGTTGTGCACGAGCCGCTTCGCCCAGTAGTTCTGGTCGATTTCCGAGGGGACGGCGGTCGGTTCCGGCGCCAGTAGCGGCCACGCGTGCAGCAGGCGCAGGGTGAGTTTGCGCCGCTGGGCTTCGTCGGCGGCCCAGTGGGCAGCGGCGAGGCTCTCGGGTGAGCCGTCGAGGCCCACGGTGAGGACTCGTTCCATGGCGACTGCCTCCGTCTCGTACGAAGCTGGAAAGGACGGTGACCCACAGCCAGCCCGCACGGCCAAAGACTCACCGAGACCGCAGCAGTCCGGACAGCGGCATGAGCATTTGTGTCGGCGCGTTGACCACGGCGCTTCCCCCTTGAGGAGTACCCCAGATCTCCTCGTGGCGCATGCGGTCCCGGAACGGCGACGAACGGACGGACGGACGTGAAGTTCGGCATGAGGAGGAGGCGGAGGCAATGGCGGTTCCCCTGGTGGTCGGCATCGACGGGTCCGAGGCGAGCCTCGAGGCGGTGGACTGGGCCGCGGATGAGGCAGCCCGGCACGAGGTGCCGCTCCGTCTCCTGCACGCGGCCGCAGCGGGCCATGACGCGTCAGACCTGGTCGCCGCAGCCTCGGAGCGAGCCGGCAAGAGTGTTCCTGCGGTACGGCTGTCGAGTGAGGTGCTGTCCGAGGACGCGGCGTCCGCGCTGGTCGGCGCAGGACGCAACGCCCTCGCTCTGGTACTCGGGTCCAGAGGGCTCGGAGGTCTCGCCGGGCTGCTCCTCGGCTCGGTCAGCCTGGCTGTGGCGGCCCGTGCCGACTGCCCGGTCGTCGTCGTGCGCGGCGGTGTGGAGCACCGGCACGGCCGGTTCGGCTGCGTCGTTGTCGGAGTCGAGGACGGGGAGGGCAGCGGTACGGCCGTGGAGTTCGCGTTCCGCGAGGCCCAAGTGCGGGGCTGCCGGCTCCTGGCGGTGCACACCTGGAGTGTCCCGGTAGGGAACCCTGGGCCTCCGGGACTGTCCGGCTACGCTCTCCAAGCCCTCGATCGCCCGCCTGCCCAGGTGCTCGCCGACGCCTTGCGTGGCCCGGAACAGCGGTATCCGGACGTGCCGGTGAGCAGCGAGGTGGTCGAGGGCCCGGCACGCCAGGCGCTCCTGAATGCCGCGTCCGCTGCTGATCTGCTCGTCGTCGGAGCCCGCAGACGACATGGGCACGTCGGTCTGCAGCTGGGCCTGGTCAACCATGCGGTGCTGCATCACGCGCCGTGTCCGATCGCGGTCGTTCCGCAGATATGACCAGGTAGGGCCCGGATGGGGCTCAGTGTTACTTCGGTCGAGAGGCAGGTGAGAACTGTGCCCGACCACCTCGTGACCAGCGCCGACGCAGGCACCTGCCCACCCTGGTGGTGGGGCCGCACCGCCTGACCGTTATCGCGCGCCCCTCGGTCCAGATGGAGTGGCGGACTCGCCGGTGAGTTGGGGCTCGACGTCCACGACGCCCTCCACCGCGCGCACGAGGCGCACGGCGACCGAGATGAGTGACGTGTCGCGGATGTGTCCGCGGAGGGTGACGACTCCCTCGTGGCAGTTCACGTGGA
>NZ_JAVFVX010000268.1:0-2746 GCF_033441795.1 Streptomyces sp. ADMS
GGCCGTCGCTCTCCCACCACTGGAGCATGTCGTTGCCGCTGACGTCGTACTTGTCACCGAGCGAGACGAAGGACGAGACACCGATCCCCAGCCGGGACAGTCCGTCGAGCAGGGCGATGCCCACCCCTCCGGACTGCACGGCGACGCCTGCCGTGCCGGGGCTCGGATGAGCGGCCGCGAAGGTGGCGTCGAGAGAGAGTTCGGGATCGGTGTTGGAGATGCCGAGGCAGTTAGGGCCCACCAGCCGCATGCCGTACGTCCGGCACGCCGTCAGCAGCGCCTGAGCCTGGTCTTTGTCGAGTCCGGCGGAGACGACGACGAGTGCCCGCACTCCTGCTTTGCCGCACTCCTCCGCAGTGGCGGGGAGCGCCGCTGCGGGCACCGCGAGGACCACGAGATCGGGGACCTTGGGCAGCGCGCTCACCGAGGGATGGCACGGCACACCGAGAACGGACGTGACCTTCGGGTTCACGGCGAACAGCCGTCTTGTGAAGCCGCCCGCATGCAGATGGTGCAGGAGAGCCCGTCCCACCGACCCGGGCCTGCGCCCGGCACCGACCACCGCGATCGCGTCCGGCCGTAGCAGGGGTATCAAGCTGGCCACATCCGCAGCCCGGCCACGTGTCTCCACCGTCGACAGGTACGCCTCATCCTCCGCGAGCTCGACGGTGCAGCGCACCTCCGGGCCCTCGAAATGACGGGCAGTACGCAGTCCCAGATCGGCGAAGAGCCGGAGCACTTCGTGATTCTCGCTGAGCGCGTCAGCGGTGAACGTGCTGATTCCCTCCGCGCGGGCAGCCGAGACCAGATGCTCGATGAGGAGGGTACCGACGCCCCGGTGGTGCAGTCCCTCAGCCACGGCGAGGGAGATCTCGGCCGATGCCCTGTCCTCGCCGGTCTCGTACTCAGCCAGGCCGATCACCCGACCTTGCGTCTCGGCCAACAACGCCCGGTATCCGGGGCGCGGCGGTGCACAGGCCCGGTCGGCCGCCATCGCGGCGGAGCGCCGGCTCGCCGCGAAGAACCGCAGCCGGAGGTTCTCCGGGGACATCTCCTCGTACAACCTCTGTAGCTGTTCGTGATCTCGCGGCGTCACGGCCCGGATGGACACAGTCGTGCCGTCCGCGAGCAGGGCGTGAACCATGGGTCGACTGCGCGCGTCGTCCGTCATCGCGGGCCTCCTCAATGCCTCTCTGGACTTGAGCATCCGGCCACCCAAGGCCCCCGCCCCAGGTGCTGGTCGCAGCGCCCTCGAGCCACGCCTCGCCGGAGACCTTCAGCTCCGGGTTTCGCAGCCGCGCATGTTCCGCGCACGACGCGGCGATGCTCTCCGCCATGATCACTCCGGACGGGCGGTCGGCGCCGAGGGCGGGAAGGCGTCGCTCGCACCGCTCCCATCGCGAGCTGTGGACAAGCCGCACTGCCAGTCCGTGGCGCGCCGCCTCGTCCACGGCCCAGTCCACGGCCTCCAGGCTGGAATCCGATCCGTCGACCCCCACGAACCAGCGGGCGCTCCATCGTCCCACCGCCCTTCCGCCCAGCCACTGTGAGAGTCCCCTGTGAATACCGTCGCACCGGCCTCAACCCCCCGCGACACGCGCTTCGGCTCTCGGAGTGCCTCCGCCCGGGTTGCGCCACGCCGGTTTGCGGCGATGGTGGAGTCATGCGGCCGGCAGCAAGACGCCGCTGGGGCCCACCTCCCGCCACGGCTTCCGCATAGGCCGCGTGCTGAGACGTGCGTGACCGGACAGGAGCCCGTCTCCACCTCGAGGTCGCGGAGAAGGGACGGCCATCGTGGTTGCAAGGACCGGCGTATTCGGCGCCATGACGCACGAGCATCGCGAGCAGCTCATGTCACACGCTCGTGAGGTGTCGTTCGAGGCAGGCGAGCGCATCTTCAACGAGGGCGGCAAGGCCGACCGCTTCTGGATCATCCACACGGGCACGGTCGCTCTCGACCTTCAGGTGCCCGGCAGGCGGGCAGCGGTCGTCGAGACCCTCGGTGCCGGAAAGCTGCTGGGCTGGTCCTGGCTGGTCCCTCCCCATCAATGGCATCTGGGGGCCGAGGCAGGCAGCCCGGTCCGTGCCTACGAGTTCGACGCGGCGGCGGTTCGTGAGATGTGCGCGAAGGACCCGGGGCTGGATCACGAGCTGTGTACGTATGTCTCCGGCGTGCTCGCGCGCCGGCTCAGGTCCGCTCGGGTGCGGCTGCTCGACCTGTACGCGCCCCACGGTTCGGGCGAGGTTCCCTGACGAGGCGAGACGAGGTGCTTCGAAGTGCCGCAGACCCCGCACATCGTGAGCGATGTGATGACTCAGACGGTCGTGGCTGTCGGACGCGACGCGCCCTTCAAAGAGATCGTGCGGACCATGGATCAGTGGAAGGTCAGTGCCATGCCCGTCCTTGAGGGCGAAGGTCGCGTCATCGGTGTCGTCTCCGAGGCCGATCTGCTGCCCAAGGAGGAGTTCCATGACAGCGACCCGAGCCTCTTGGAGCAACGCCGGCGTCTGTCCGACGTCGCCAAAGCAGGGGCAGCAACGGCGGAAGAACTCATGAGCACCCCCGCTATCACCGTCCACCCCGGCGTCACCCTGGCCCAGGCTGCCCGGATCATGGCCGTCCGGCACGTCAAGCGTCTGCCTGTGGTCGACGACATCGGCATGCTCCAGGGCATCGTCAGCCGTGCCGACCTGCTGAAAGTCTTCCTGCGGTCGGACGAGGACATCGAGGAGGAGGTCCGACGCA
>NZ_JAVFVX010000269.1:0-2688 GCF_033441795.1 Streptomyces sp. ADMS
AGGGCGGCGCCCCCGCACGGACGCCGCCCGGCCGCCGGTCACGGCATGAGCTGGTACTCCGGGAAGTTCCCGGGCAGCCGCTCCCCTGCCGGTCCCTGGGTCACCGCGCGCACCAGCAGGTCACCGCCGACGAACGCACCGCGCCAGGACGCGCCGAAACCGCCGAACAACTCGTCGCGGTCGCCCCGCGAACGCGGCTTGCCGTGACCGACCTTGAACGCGCGGATCTGCGGGGCGAGCCGGTCGAAGGTGGCCCGGTCGTCCGTGGACAGTGTGGCCACCAGCGCGCCGTTCGAGGCGTTCATCGCGGCCAGCAGTTCGGCCTCCGTGTCGACGAGGACGATGGTGTCGACCGGCCCGAACGGCTCCGCGTGGTGCAGCGGCGAGGACGGGGGCGGGCCCAGGAGTGTGACCGGCTGGACGTACGCCGAGGTGTCCTGGCCGGGCAGGAAGCGGGCGTCGGCCTCGCCGGCGCGGTGCAGGGGGACGGCGCCGCGGGCAATGGCCTCGGCTATCTGGTCGTGCAGTTCCTTCGCCTTGGCCGCGTTGATCACGGGCCCGAAGTCCAGTGCCGGGTACGGGTCGTCGGCCTTCTCGACGGCGAGCGGATGCCCGACGCGCAGCGTGCGCACCGCCGGGAGGTAGGCGGCCAGGAACTCGTCGAACAGCTGCCGCTGGACGACGAAGCGCGGGTAGGCCGTGCAGCGCTGCTTGCCGTAGTCGAAGAGTTTGGGGACGACGGTTTTCAGGGCGTCCCAGTCCGAGTAGTTCCAGATGCCCCAGGTGTTGAGCCCCTCCTGTTCGAGTACGTGACGCTTGCCGAGGTCGGCGACGGCCGTGGCCACCGCGGCGCCGGTGTCGCGACCGCCGACGAAGGAGACACAGCCGATCTCGGGCGCCCGCACCAGTGCCTCCGACAACTCGCCCCCGCTGCCGCTGACGAGGGTGACGGGAATCCCCTCACGGGCGGCGAGCGCGCAGGCCAGGGTCAGGCAGGCGACACCGCCGTCGGTCGGGGTCTTGGCGATGACCGCGTTGCCCGCCAGTGCCTGTACCAGCAGTGCGTGAACGAGCACGCTCATCGGGTAGTTCCAGCTGGCGATGTTGGACACCGGGCCGTCCAGCGGGGCCCGTCCGGCGACCATCGGCTCGATGCCGTCGACGTACCAGCGCACACCGTCGATGGCACGGTCGACGTCCGCCTGGGCGAGCCGCCAGGGCTTGCCGATCTCCCAGACGAGCAGGAGTGCGAGGAGTTCGCGGTGCTGGGTGAGGGCGTCGAGGGTGGCCGCGACGCGGGCGCGACGCTCGTCGAGCGGGATGTGGCGCCAGGCGCGGTGCTGGTCGAGGGAGGCGCGTACGGCCTGGTGGGCGGCATCCCGGTCCAGGCGCGGCGGGCCGGCGATGGGGGTGCCGTCGACGGGGCTGGTGGCGGGCAGGGCCCGGCCGTCCGCCCGCCAGGCGGAGTTCCAGAGGTTGAGGACGCGGTCGTCGCGGAACGCCTCGGGGGCGACGGCGAGGCATCGCTGCCAGGCGTCGGTCCAGGACGTACCGGACTTCACCACAAGGTGAGTGGGGTTGAGGGTGGCTTCCATTCGGTGTCTCCGCTCTCGGTGCACAGTCGGGGGCGGGATGGATGAACGCGGTGGTACCGGAAGGTCCGGCGGTTACGGCCTGTCAGTCACGGGTGGCGTCACGGTCGGCTTCCAGCAGGGCGAGCACGAGGCGGGCCGTCTCGGTGGGGGCGTTTTTACACCTGGACGCCGGCCGACTCCAAAGCTTCCTTCTTCGCCTGTGCCGTGCCCGCCGACCCGGACACGATGGCGCCCGCGTGCCCCATGGTCCTGCCCTCGGGCGCGGTGAAGCCCGGCCAGGTAGCCGACGAAGGGCCTGGTGACGTGTTCCCGTATGCAGGCGGCGGCGCGTTCCTCCGCGTCGCAGTCGATCTCCCTCATGAGGACGACGAGTTCGGTGTCGGGGTCGCCCTGGAAGGCGGCCACGCAGTCGATTTGGGTGGTGCCGACGACGGGGCCAACTCCCCTGCCGCCTTGGGCGAGTCGGTGACCTTCGCCCTCAGCAGGAGGATGCCGTGTTCTTCGAGGAGTCCGCGGGCCGGATGCTCGTACAGGTCCATGTTCGGCTCCCGTCTAAAAGTGCTGCACGCCCCCTGGACATCACCCATCGGATGCGGGATAACAATCTTCATACAGTATTCGTCGACTGTATGCAATGTGCCGAGCGGGGCTCGGGATCGGCGCCACCAGGACGCTCCAGGCCAACGGACAAGCGAGGTGACCTGTGACGACGAGGGCTCTTGAGGGGATTCGAGTTCTGGATATGACGCATGTGCAGTCGGGGCCGTCGGCGACGCAGATGCTGGCGTGGCTGGGCGCGGATGTGGTGAAGGTGGAGGCTCCGGGCGGGGACGTCACGCGGCGGCAGTTGCGGGATGTGCCGGATGTGGACTCCCTGTATTTCACGATGCTCAACTGCAACAAGCGCAGTGTCACGCTGAACACGAAGACCGGGCGGGGCAGGGAGATCCTGACCGAGTTGATCCGCCGGTCGGATGTGATGGTGGAGAACTTCGGGCCGGGCGCGGTGGAGCGGATGGGTTTCCCCTGGGAGCGGATCAGGGAGATCAACCCGCGGGTCGTGTACGCGTCGATCAAGGGGTTCGGTGAGGGC